>NZ_JAZGQA010000108.1:0-15587 GCF_048593855.1 Yersinia sp. 2542 StPb PI | reverse complement strand
TTATAAAATAAAATCGATGATTCTCAATGAGGTACAGGCAAGAAAAAGGCCGCTTGCGCGGCCTTTTGTTTGGGGAAATACTTACTCTTTTGGAGTAGCACTCTCTACCCGGCTTTTTAGCTTTTGCCCTGGACGGAAAGTCACCACACGGCGCGCCGTAATAGGAATGTCCTCACCCGTCTTCGGATTACGGCCCGGACGTTGGTTCTTGTCTCGCAGATCAAAATTGCCAAAGCCAGACAGTTTGACCTGTTCGCCATTCTCGAGAGCACGACGTACTTCCTCAAAGAATAACTCAACCAGATCTTTGGCATCACGTTTGCTAAGCCCTAGCTTTTCAAACAGATGTTCTGACATTTCAGCTTTAGTAAGCGCCATAGGTTCAATCCCTCAAGGATGCTTGGAATCGCTGTTTTAACGCCTCTACACATCTTGCAACGGTAGCGGCGATCTCCTCTTCTTCCAGTGTACGTGCGGTATCCTGCAACACCAGACTAATAGCCAGACTCTTATAGCCCTCTGCTACGCCCTTGCCACGGTACACATCAAACAAGTTTACGCCAACTACCTGATTTGCGCCAACTTTCTTACACTCCGCCAAAATATCTTCTGCGGGGACGTTTTCAGCCACCACAACGGCGATGTCACGACGGTTTGCTGGGAAGCGTGAAATCTCGCTGGCCTGAGGCACAGCGCGGTCTGCGAGCTTGTTCCACTGCACTTCAAACACCACAGTCCGACCATTTAGACTCAGCTTACGTTCCAACTCAGGATGAACTACACCAATGAAACCAATGTGTTCCCCTGCTAAATAAATTGCCGCACTCTGCCCTGGATGCAGTGCAGGATGTGCTTGTGCACGGAACTGAACATCAGATAATTTGCCGGTAAGTTCCAGAATTGCTTCCAGATCACCTTTCAAATCATAGAAGTCGATTGGCTGACGCGCCAGATCCCAATGCTCTTCAAAACGGTGGCCAGCAATGACACCGGCTAGCATTACATCCTGTCTAACCCCGAGATCTGCTGTACTATCAGGTACAAAGCGTAACCCACTTTCAAATAAACGCAAGCGAGATTGCTGGCGATTCTGGTTATAAACCACTGCTGACAGTAAACCTGTCAACAATGATAAGCGCATCGCAGACATCTCAATCGAGATAGGGCTTGGCAAAATTAATGCGTCTTGCTGTGGGTGCAGAAGTGCTTGTACTTTCGGGTCAACAAAACTGTAAGTAATTGCTTCCTGATAGCCGCGATCGACTAAAGCGGTTTTTACACGCTTCAATGATAAATCAGCTTCGCGATGTTTGGTCATCACCAAATCAGCTTTGATAGGCACATCCGGGATATTGTTATAACCGTAGATGCGGGCAACTTCTTCCACCAGATCTTCTTCGATTTCCATATCGAAACGCCAGCTTGGCGCTACTGCCCGCCAATCAGAACCGAGTTCAGTCACCTGACAACCGAGCCGGCGCAGAATGTCACTCACCTGCGGTGAAGGGACATGATGACCAATCAACCGATCCAATTTCTCACGGTGTAGCGTGATGGTGGCGCATTTTGGTAATTCTGCGGCCGCGGTCACGTCAATTACCGGCCCCGCTTCACCACCACAGATATCAATTAGCAGACGTGTCGCACGCTCAATCGCTTTATGCTGTAACGCAGGGTCGACACCACGCTCATAGCGGTGAGATGCATCGGTATGCAAACCGTGGCGACGCGCACGACCAGTAATTGATAATGGATTGAAGAAAGCGGATTCCAGCAAGACATTGCGGGTTGCTTCGTTAACACCTGAATGTTCACCACCAAAGATACCGGCCATCGCCAACGGCTTATGCTGATCAGCAATGACCAGCGTATCTGCATTCAATTTGGCTTTTGTGCCATCCAGCAGTGTTAATTCTTCACCTTCAGCCGCCAGGCGAACAATAATCCCGCCTTCAATACGGTCCAGATCAAACGCATGCATTGGCTGGCCTAACTCCAGCAACACAAAGTTAGTAACGTCTACCACCGGATCAATCGAACGAATACCACAGCGGCGCAGTTTCTCTCGCATCCACAATGGTGTTGCAGCCTTAACGTTAATCCCTTTAACTACTCGGCCCAGATAGCGCGGACAAGCCTGCGGAGCTTCTACATGGATTGGGAATGTATCTGAAATGGAAGCCGCAACAGGACTCATATCCGGTTCGATTAATGGCAATTGATTCACAACCGCCACATCGCGCGCGACACCAATAATGCCCAAGCAATCGGCACGGTTTGGTGTCACACTGATTTCAATGGTTTTATCGTCCAGATGCAGATATTCACGCAGATCGACACCAATAGGCGCATCAGCAGGCAGTTCAATAATACCGTCACTATCTTCTGAAATAGCCAGCTCAGAGAAAGAGCACAGCATGCCTTCTGATGGTTCACCACGCAGTTTGGCAGCTTTGATTTTGAAATCGCCCGGCAGCACAGCACCAACAGTCGCAACAGCGACTTTCAAGCCCTGACGACAGTTCGGTGCACCACACACGATATCCAATAAGCGGTCACCGCCTACATCAATTTTGGTCACCCGCAGTTTATCGGCGTTGGGATGTTGGCCACATTCGACAACATGACCGACAACGACACCATTGAATTCGCCCGCAACCGCATCTACACCATCAACTTCTAAACCGGCCATAGTGATTTGATGGGCCAGGTCATCACTACTAATGGCTGGGTTTACCCATTCGCGTAACCAAAGTTCACTGAATTTCATGAGATATTCCCGCCTTACTTAAACTGTTTGAGGAAACGCAGATCATTTTCGAAGAATGCCCGCAAATCGGTGACGCCGTAACGCAACATAGTTAAGCGTTCCATCCCCATACCGAATGCAAAACCTGAATAAATATCAGGATCAATACCGACGTTTCGCAATACATTTGGATGCACCATGCCGCAACCAAGCACTTCAAGCCATTTACCATTTTTACCCATCACATCCACTTCAGCGGACGGTTCGGTAAACGGAAAATAGGAAGGGCGGAAACGAATTTGCAAATCTTCTTCGAAGAAATTACGCAAGAAGTCATGCAAGGTGCCTTTCAAATTGGTGAAGCTGATATCACGGTCAACAATCAGCCCTTCCATTTGATGGAACATTGGAGTGTGCGTTTGGTCGTAATCATTACGATACACACGGCCCGGCACGATAATTCGAATAGGTGGCTGCTGGGTTTTCATGGTGCGAATTTGCACGCCCGAGGTCTGCGTGCGCAGCAACCGGGTAGCATCAAACCAGAAGGTGTCGTGGTCAGCACGCGCTGGGTGATGAGCCGGAATATTCAATGCATCGAAGTTATGATAGTCATCTTCAATTTCCGGGCCAGACTCAACGGAAAAGCCCAACTCACCAAAGAACGTTTCGATACGATCGATAGTGCGGGTAACCGGATGCAACCCACCATTTTCCATACGACGCCCCGGTAGAGAGACATCAATGGTTTCGGCTGCCAATCGGGCATTCATGACCGCTGATTCCAGCTTGTCCTTGCGTGCATTAAGCGCTTCTTGTACTTCCTGCTTGGCCTGATTAATAACGGCCCCCGCTGCCGGACGCTCTTCAGCTGGCAGCTCGCGCAGTGATGTCATTTGAAGGGTCAAATGGCCTTTTTTACCTAGATATTCGACGCGTACCAAATCCAACGCGGCAACATCTTGGGCATCTTCTACGGCTGCTTTAGCTTTGGCAACCAGCTCTGCGAGATGTGGCATTGTTCTCTCTTCCTCTGGCCAGTATGGCCCGCTTGTAGTTATATCCTTTGTTCTTGAAGCTGCTGGAGTGTTAGCTACGCTCACTCACCCGAATCACTTACCTATGTAAGCTCATCGGGATTTACTCGCTTGCTGCCTACCTGCAACTCCAATAACTTTGGATATATATAATGAGTTAAACCCCGATAACTGAAATAAATTTTTTACACAAAATCAGCAAGATATCACTATTAGTGATATCTGCACTCTAGTCACGGTAAGTGCCGTAGAGTAAAAACAAAAAAGCCTCCACGATGGGAGGCTTAGGCGCTATTTTTCGTTTCTATTCTTACGCGCAAGCCTCCTGAAATCAGGCGCTAAAGTAAAAAAAGAAGCGAAAATTAACTGCGTGTATCATACAAAAAACCTTCTTACCAAGAAGATAAAGATTAAAAGAGGGAGACAAGCTCCCTCTTCAATTCTGACTTACGCCAGAGCTACTTTCGCTTTTTCGACCAGTGCAGAGAATGCCACTTTATCGAATACTGCGATGTCAGCCAGGATCTTACGGTCGATCTCAACAGAAGCCTTTTTCAGACCATTGATGAAACGGCTGTAAGACAGACCATTCTGACGAGCAGCTGCGTTGATACGTGCAATCCACAGTTGGCGGAATTGACGCTTCCGTTGACGGCGGTCACGGTAGGCGTATTGGCCTGCCTTGATTACTGCCTGGAAAGCAACACGATAAACGCGCGAACGGGCACCGTAGTAACCTTTCGCCTGCTTTAATATTTTTTTGTGACGTGCACGAGCTACCACACCACGTTTTACGCGAGCCATTTACTTCTCCTATCGTCTTAATTCAAACCAAAATTACTTATGCGTATGGCAGACATGCTACGACCAAACCTAGATCGTTCTTAGATACCATGCCTTTTGGACGTAAATGACGTTTACGCTTAGTAGCTTTTTTGGTCAAAATATGACGCAGGTTGGCATGCTTACGCTTAAAACCACCGGCACCGGTTTTTTTAAAGCGCTTAGCGGCGCCGCGTACTGTCTTAATTTTTGGCATTGAATATATCCACTTCGCATTGTTAATTACAACGAGCTAGCTAGGCGAACAGACCCCTACTCTGCAAGCAGAAAGAGGCCTATTACTTGAGTGCCTTACTGTCTCTTCTTAGGTGCGAGCACCATGATCATCTGACGGCCTTCGATACGAGTCGGGAAAGACTCCACGACAGCCAAATCAGAATCTTCAGTCAGATCTTTTTTGACACGGTTAAGGACTTCCATGCCGATCTGCTGGTGCGCCATTTCACGCCCACGGAATCGCAGGGTGATTTTGGCTTTATCGCCATCTTCCAGAAAGCGAATCAGGTTGCGTAGTTTGACCTGATAGTCGCCATCATCGGTACCAGGACGGAATTTGATTTCCTTGACCTGTATGACTTTTTGCTTCTTCTTCTGTTCTTTTGTCGACTTGCTCTTCTCATAGAGGAATTTGCCGTAATCCATGATTCGGCAAACCGGCGGCTCGGCATTCGGACTGATTTCTACTAAATCAACACCAGCTTCCTCAGCTTTTTCAAGAGCTTCATTCAGACTGACAATGCCAATCTGCTCACCATCGACGCCTGTTAAGCGAACTTCTGTGGCGCGAATCTCTTTGTTGATGCGATTAGGACGCGCCGGTTGAACTCGTTTTCCGCCTTTAATACTTTATTCCTCCAGTTGATGAAGACTACGGCTGCGAATTTCTGCTAGCAGCTGGTCTACGACCACGTTGACGTCCAAGCTTCCTAAGTCTTTACCACGGCGGGTACGAACGGCAATTTTGCCTGATTCGACCTCTTTATCGCCACAGACCAACATATATGGAACCCGACGCAACGTATGTTCACGAATTTTAAAGCCAATCTTCTCATTTCTCAAGTCCGCTTTTGCCCTAATCCCTGCATCTTGCAGTTTTTTGGTCACTTGTTGGACATAATCAGACTGACTATCGGTGATATTCATCACCACGACTTGTACCGGAGCTAACCACGTTGGGAAGAAGCCTGCATACTCTTCGGTTAAAATACCGATGAAGCGCTCCATTGACCCCAAAATAGCCCGGTGAATCATTACTGGCACCTGACGATCGTTATTTTCGCCGATGTAAGACGCACTTAAGCGGCCCGGTAATGAGAAATCGAGCTGTACGGTACCACACTGCCACGCGCGATCCAAACAATCATGCAAGGTAAACTCAATTTTCGGACCGTAAAACGCTCCCTCACCCGGCTGATAATCAAATGGAATACCATTTTCAGTCAGCGCAGCGGCCAAATCATCTTCGGCACGGGTCCACAGATCATCACTCCCAATCCGTTTTTCAGGGCGGGTAGACAGCTTAACCACAATTTTCTCGAAGCCAAAAGTGCTGTACATGTCGTACACCATCTTGATACAGCTATTCACTTCATCGCGAACCTGCTCTTCGGTACAGAAAATGTGTGCATCATCCTGAGTGAAACCACGGACACGCATTAAACCATGCAGTGCGCCTGAAGGCTCATTACGGTGGCAGCTACCGAACTCAGCCATACGCAATGGCAAGTCACGGTATGATTTCAACCCTTGGTTGAAAATCTGCACGTGCCCTGGGCAGTTCATTGGTTTGATGCAATACTCGCGGTTTTCAGACGATGTGGTGAACATATGCTCAGCATAGTTTTCCCAATGTCCGGTCTTTTCCCACAGTACGCGGTCCATCATAAACGGCCCTTTCACTTCCTGATACTGGTACTCTTTGAGCTTGGTCCGCACAAAAGTTTCCAGTTCACGGAAGATAGTCCAACCGTCGTTATGCCAGAACACCATACCTGGTGCTTCTTCCTGCATGTGGTAAAGGTCCAATTGCTTACCAATCTTACGATGGTCGCGTTTGCCCGCTTCTTCCAGACGTTGCAGATAAGCATTTAGTTGCTTCTTATCACCCCAAGCCGTGCCATAAATACGTTGCAGCATTTTATTTTTGCTATCGCCACGCCAATAAGCACCGGATGTTTTCTGCAATTTAAAGTGATGGCAGAAACGCATATTCGGTACGTGCGGGCCACGACACATATCAACGTATTCTTCATGGTGATACAAACCAGGATGATCATCGCGGCTAATATTCTCATCGAGAATCGCCACTTTATAATCTTCACCACGAGCAGCAAAAGTGTCGCGGGCTTCTTGCCAACTGACTTTCTTCTTGATTACATCGTAATCTTTATCGGCAAGTTCATGCATCCGCTTCTCCAGCAGATCCAGATCTTCCTGCGTCAAGGTGCGGTCGATATCTACATCGTAATAGAAACCGTTGTCGATAACCGGGCCGATGGCCATTTTGGTATCAGGCCAAAGTTGCTTGATTGCGTGCCCCAATAAGTGTGCACAAGAGTGGCGGAGAATCTCCAGACCTTCAGCATCTTTGGTGGTGATAATAGCCAGTTGGGCATCAGATTCGATCAAGTCTCTGGCATCGACCAGTTCGCCATTAACTCGACCAGCAATACAGGCTTTTGCCAAACCAGGGCCGATATCCAAGGCAACATCGAGAGCAGAAACGGCGTGATCGAAATGACGCTGACTGCCGTCAGGAAGGGTAATAACGGGCATTCTAATTCCTTATCTACAGTGGTGACCCACACGACAGATCACATGCAAAAGTCTAATACTATTTAAAATCAATATGTTATAAACGCTATCCGACTTTACTTTGCCTGATATATACACTCATATGTACACAACTTGTTTTGCACATAGGGTGTGACGCTATAACGGACGAACCATACTAACATCCTCATTATTGGTTTATCCACTCAGAATGATTTCTTTATCAGGCATCCCTGCCCCGTTAAAGAGTGATAATTATCTGATAATTGGTCACTTCACTCAGCGATGTTGCTGTCGACGTTACCCTCGGCGAATTTGCCATATTGCGACTAAAGAACTGATTAGGGCATGACAAAAACGCGTAGACTACATCGAATCGGGGAACGACCAGCCACACTAGCAACGGCTATCACAGTTAAGGGCAACATCATGCTACGTATCGAAGTGACAATAGATAAGCTTAATATCAATAAATTCCCGGCAGGATACACCGACGCACTCACTGAAGAGTTGGATAAGCGGCTTGGGAGGAAATTTGACGATATTGATGTGAAAGTAAGGTTTGCGGGCGCTGATGGTCTATCAGTTCTAGGTGGTGCGCCAGATGATAAGAAAGCAGTAGAAGAGATTTTACAAGAAACATGGGAAAGTGCTGATGATTGGTTTCAGCCTTAAGCCAGCATCCCTGAAGAGTGATGAATAGACCGGGCAATTACGTCCAGTTTTTGTATTTAGAATGGCAGTTCAATCCGCTCCTGGCATGATCGACCCAATGCCAATAAAGAGGGTGTAGCTCCGCAATCGGTCGTCACGGATAGAATAATACCTAGCGAATAATCTATTAATACTACAGCCAAACGGTGATAATGATCACCGACAAAGTTATCAAGCTCAAACTGCTCTACGATCACTATAATATCAATACCGTACAACTGAGGGTCAACTAGTGCAGCGACAACCTGTTACATCTTCCAGAATTCTGTCGATTGGTTATGATCCTGAAAATCGCATGCTGGAGATACAATTTCGCGAACAAGGGATTTATCAATATCTTGGCGTCCCGGAGCGCGTTCATCAGAATTTTATGTCCGTGGTTTCGAAAGGTCGTTTTTTTGATGGCGTGATTAAGGGTAAGTTTTTGTGTCGGAAAATTGGCTAATTAAAAAAATAACCAATTAAAACAGTCAACTAAATAAATCTGAAACGGTCGCTTCAATGATAAATCTGTGCAGAGAAGCCTACCGTTTTAGAAATCATCTTTCCGCTCCACAGATTATCCCATCAAGTAGCGCCATAAATAGGATATGGGTACCACAAACAATAGCGCGGGCAGGAAATTCACCACCGCGAATATTTTAATTTGTGCAATACGTAACCCCACTGCAATCATAATAATCCCACCGCAGGCGGAAAAATCAGCAAAGGCAATATCATCCATATACGGCATGATGAGTTTAGCCAACAAAACCAATGCAATTTGGATCAACAATTGCGGCACAGCAATAGCCACCAGCGCGATACCGAGCGAGATGGAGAATATCAGCGCGGTGAAGAAGTCCATTAACGCTTTGACAAATAGCAGTTGAAAATCACCAGTAATGCCTTCAGTCAACGAACCGACAACGCCCAGTCCACTAGCACAAAACAGCACAATCATCGCGGTGAAACTCTGCGCAAACTCCTGAGGCGGCAATGTACTGCGTGATGGAATAACTCGTTCCAACATTATACGGGTTTTATTTGCCCCCCATTTTACCCCTTGCTCAAGGGATAATAACTCCCCTACGGCTGTCCCGATAATCAACGCCAAAATAACCGCTGGCATAAAATGTACTTTTACCACCATCACAATACCGATGGAGATAGAAGCTAGCGCAAACGTAGCCGGTAACCCTTCCTGTAAACGCTTAGGGACATGACGCGCGAGTAATACGCCAACTATCCCCCCCAGGATAATGCCTGCACTGTTAATAAATGGGCCAACCATACCGTGCTCCCAATGACTAAAACGCGTTCTGCTGATAAAAAATGTGTCTGTTTTAGAATTAGGGATTTCGATAATAGCTAAAGACAAACAACGGAGATGAGGGCTATCCCGACCACTGGAATACCCCATACAGACAAATTATATGTTACGGTGTCACAAACCCCAATTCCTGCGAAATACGCTGGGCCGTAGCCAGAATAGGTTTAATCAGGGTTTTTACCCCCACCTGTTGCAGTTTGGCTGTGGGCAGGGAAACTGAAACGGAGTACGGTACCCGTTGCTGAATATCAAAAACAGGAGCCGCCACACAAGATACACCTAGCTCATTCTCTTCACGATCCATCGCCAGCCCTGCTTGACGAATATCTGCCAGTTCCTGGTACATTTTGGGTAATTCGGTGATGGTATTGTGCGTCAGCGGCTGAATCTCATGCTGATGGCTCTGCCAATAATCATCTGGATAGTCACTTTTACCGTACGCCATAAATATCTTACCCATCGCCGAGCAGTACAGTGGCATATGCTGCCCGATATAAGCGCGGGTGCGCATCATGCCGGTGGTAGGTTCTAACTTATAAATCAGGATAACGTGGTCATCTTCGCGGGTTGAAAAATTGACTGTCTCACCAAGTTCAAGATTGAGTTGTTCTAAATGTGGGGCCGCGACATGGATAATATTCAGTGATGACAGTGCTTTTTGGCCAATTGAGATGAACTTGGTTGTCAGCCGATAACTGCCTGGAGAAGGCGCCTGAGTGACATAGCCACAGGTATGTAGCCCCTGCAATAACCGATGAACGGTACTTTTGTTCATCCCGGCCAATTCAGATAAATGCGCCAATGGGCAGCCATTAGGGTAATTACTTAATATCTCAATCAGTTGCAGCCCGCGGAACAGACTTTGGCTGCCTAACGGCTTATCTTTCTTGTCATCTGTGAGTGTAAGGGCCATAGACGATATCCTTGTTGTTTAGCATGAAATGGTACTCCAAAGCCGCAGTCTGTGTGAAGCACGAAACAGTGTTTCGTTATCATCCCTGGCGCCGTATCTCGCAACATTTATCCAACATAAGAAGTGCGTAGTTCGTCACATTTCCATAAACAAATAAATAACTGCTTGTTTTTTATAGCAACTTAATTCATCACTTCTTTTGCTTTAGCGAAGATATCAGCATATTATTTTTGAAATCAGATTTCGTATATTGAAATGTAAAGTCTAGTTTATGCTCGATAACCACTAAATCGCGAATGCTTTCACTCAAGACATTCACCGGATAAGGGGCGTCACACTGATGAATACCACTGAATTGGGCCAACCCATTCTCTCGATGCGCCATATCATCAAAGGATTTGGCGGCAATATTGCGGTCAACGATGTCAGTCTTGATGTTATGCCGGGCGAAGTACTGGCATTGCTCGGCGAAAACGGCGCAGGAAAATCTACTCTAATCAAAGTATTGGCGGGCGTCTACCCACGGGACAGTGGCGATATCCTGTTCCAGGGGAATAACATACGTTCTGCCGCAGAAATTAAAAGTGATACTCGTCAGCCTATTGCTTTTATCCATCAGGATTTAGGGCTAATTGACTGGATGACCGTTGCCGAAAATATGGCGTTGGTGATGGGGTTTCCGCGGCGATTCGGTCTGATTAATTGGTCCGCTATTCGCCAGCAAGCCCGTCGGGCTTTGCAGGATATCGGCATTGACCTCTCACCTGATGCGCGCGTGTTTGAACTGTCGCGCACTGAAAAGTCATTATTGGCCATTGCCCGCGCCGTTGCGGTTAATGCCGAACTACTGGTGTTGGATGAGCCGACCGCCTCTCTACCCGCCAACGATGTCCGCCATTTATTTGAAGTGATTAACCGCCTGAGGGATAAACATGTTGGCATGATTTATGTCACTCATCGTTTGGATGAAGTGATTGAAATTGCCGACCGGGTGTGTGTGATGCGCGATGGGCGCTATGTTGCGGGTGGGAATACCGCCGATTACTCATTGCGTGATCTGGTGCAAATGATTGTTGGTGAAGCCATGGGCGACTCCCAGCGTGAACCGTTACCTGAAGCCAGTAAACCTGTATTACAGCTTAACGCGGTGGTGGTAGGTGAGATTGGCCCGGTTACTTTCAGCCTGCAACCAGGCGAAATGCTGGCACTAGCGGGGCTAAGAGGGGCGGGCCAAGAAGAGTTAGGCCGCCTGCTATTTGGTTTACGCCATTGTGATCAGGGTGAAATTATTTTCCGCGACCGCCCCTATACCGCCGCCTCACCGCAGCAAGCTATGGCAGCAGGTGTTTCCCTGGTGGCCGGTGATCGCACCGGTGAAAGTCTGGTGATGTCGATGTCGGTGCGCGAAAACCTATTCATTAACCCAATTGCCAGCGGTCACAAATTACTTTCCCGTTATAGCACCCGCAGCGAAATGGGGGAAAGTTGGTGGAAAGTGCAGTTATTCGATGTCCGACCTAAAGACGTCAATATCGATATCAGCGCCCTTTCCGGCGGTAACCAACAAAAAGTGGTTATGGCACGCTGGATGCACCTGGGCGCACCATTACTGATCCTTGAAGATCCCACCGCCGGCGTGGATGTTGGTGCACGTGCTGAGATTTATCACTTATTAAACAAATCATTAGCAGAAGGTGTGGCGGTTTTGGTGATTTCCAATGATTTAGAGGAGATCGCGCATATCTGTAATCGGGCATTGGTGTTTAACCGTGGCGAAGTGGTTGGTGAACTGCGTAACCAGCAGGTCTCGTTCGCTAATTTATTGGAGTTGGCGTCTGCCAGCACCGGGGAAGTTACATCCGTTTAAAACAGCGACCTGTGCTAATGGTTACATCGCCCCTCGCGGTGTCATTGTGGTGCTCAGGTTTCGGAGAGTGTTATGTCTAAAACATCCATAAAATCGACAGCGCTTGAACAACGAGTCAGCCTGAGTGAACACGGTTTCGGTGCCTGGTCCATGCAGGCCATGACGCGCTACGGCTTACTATTATTGTGTATTTTATTGGTGCTGGTGTTCTCACTGACCACCCCGTCGTTTGCTTCCATGCTCACTTTGCAAGCTATTTTGTCCAGTAAATCAAAAATTGCTTTGCTGGCACTGGCCGCCACTATTCCGATGATTGTCGGCAAGATCGATTTAAACGTCGGTTTCGGTATTGTGCTCTGGCACATTCTGGCGATAACCCTGCAAGTGCAATACGGTTTTTCCTGGCAGGCTGCCGTCATAACCGTATTGATAATTTCAGCACTTTACGGGCTATTAAACGGCATATTGGTGGCATTAGCCGACATTGATAGCTTTGTGGCGACCTTAGGCTCCGGCACCGTGCTTTACGCCATCGCGTTATGGCACTCAGGTGGCCGTCAGATAGTCGGTGATCTTCCTGATGCTTTTATTGCGCTGCACCATACCGAGATATTCGGCATTCCTATTGTTGCATTCTATGTATTGATTATCGCTGTGGTGCTGTGGCTCATTACCGAACATACCCCGCTTGGCCGCTGTATGTATGCCGTGGGTGGGAATCCCGCAGCCGCTCGGCTTAACGGGATTTCGGTCAACCGTTTTACTGTCGGCGCATTTATCACCTCCAGCGTGTTGACAGGATTCAGTGGTGTGCTCATCGCCTCGGAGCAAGGGGTTGGCCAGGCCAGTGTCGGTATGGACTATCTGTTACCGGCACTGGTCGGTGCCTTCCTCGGCAGTACTACCATCCGCCCAGGCCGGGTCAATGTGTGGGGAACGGTAGTAGGGATTGCGATTCTGGCAATTGGTATTGCAGGTATTCAGCAATTCGGTGGCGAGTTCTGGGTTGAACCCTTGTTTAACGGTGCCACATTGCTGCTTTCCATCACCTTAGCCGGTTATGCCCAACGGCGCAGATTATTGAATCAAAAAGCCGTCAAGCCCAGCCAAACGCCGGGCAACACTAAAAAAGCTACAAATTCTTAACCTCACCAAGGAACAGAATATGAAACGCAATTTGATACTACAGGGCTTACTTTTTACCACAGTATTTGCCACTGCATTACCCGGCTGGGCTGACAGCTATCTTGATGAAGCCAAGGCCGCAGTCAGTAAGGCCACATCAACGGTGACTGAATGGGATGGCCCCACCAGTGGCCCAGCACTGCAACCCAATAAGCATATTATTTTTATTGCTTCTGATATGAAAAACGGCGGCGTGCAGGGAGTACAAGAAGGCTTATCACAAGCGGCCAAAGCCGCTGGCTGGAAGCTGGAAACGCTTGATGGCGGAGGCTCGGTTAAAGATCAGTTATCATCATTAAATCAGGCGATTGCACAAAAACCTGACGGTATTGTTATCGGTGGTTGGAATCCCAATGTCGCGAAAATACCACTCAAAAAAGCCATTGCACAAGGTATTGTGCTGACCGCCTGGCATGCCGTCCCAGAGCCGGGTCCGGTGAAGAATTACAATATTTTTTATAATGTTACCTCCGACTCCAATGATGTAGCCCGTATTGCTGCACTGTATGCCGTAGCAAAATCAGAAGGTCAGGCCAAGGTCCTGATTTTCACTGATTCGCTGTATCAAATCGCGTTGGACAAAGCCAATGTGATGAAACAAACCATTGAGAAATGTACCGGATGCCAGGTGATTGAATTTATTGATACCCCGTTGGCAGATACCGCCAACCGTATGCCAGCAATGACCTTCAGCCTGTTACAAAAATACGGTGATAACTTCCAATACGCTTTAGCAATTAACGACCTCTACTTTGATTTTATGGCCCCTGCCCTGAAAACGGCGGGTAAAGGTGGCAACAACGCGCCTTACAATATTTCGGCGGGGGATGGCTCTATTTCTGCCTATCAACGCATCCGCTCTGGCGACAGCCAGTCAGCTACGGTGCCGGAGCCGTTGAAACTGCATGGCTGGCAACTACTGGATGAATTTAACCGTGCATTCGCCAAACAGCCCCCCTCTGGCTACGTGACTCCTGCTCATTTGGTTACCCGCGACAACATAAGCAGCGACGGGGGTGATAAACAGATGTTTGACCCACAGAACGATTATCAGGGTCACTATAAAGCTATTTGGGGCGTGAAATAAGTCAGGCGTAAATACGCCGTCGGAGGCAGCAACCATGACCATGTTAACGCTGGCTGAGACAAGTATCGATGAATTATCGGCGGTGTTGGCCGCCGATAGCCCACTGGAATGTTTATGCTCCCCGGCTATCTGGGCGGAAGGGCCGGTCTGGTTACCACAAGAAAATGCCGTGGTATTCAGTGATGTAAAAGGGAACCGGATGTTTCGCTGGTGTCGCGACGGCGAACTCAGCCTCTACCGGTCACCGTCCAACTTTGCTAATGGTAATGCCCGTATGGCTAATGGCTCGATTGTCAGTTGTGAGCATGGCCGACGCGGTATCAGCCAGACTGATATACAAGGCAATATCACGCTATTGGTTGATCGTATCGACGGCAAGCGTTTTAACTCGCCCAACGACATTGTAGTGAAATCAGACGGTACCTTATGGTTTACCGATCCGCCTTATGGCATTACCGGCGACGACGAGGGCTATAAATCAGAAAGTCAGGTTATTGGCTGCTATTTGTACTGTTTCGATCCTAAAGATAGCGCACTACGTATCGCGGCCTGTGACTTACAGCGCCCAAACGGGCTGGCTTTTTCGCCAGATGAACAACTGCTGTATGTGGCGGATATGTCAATTGTCGATTTCCCCACCCTCGGCCGGCGGCAGTTGCGGGTTTACCCCGTAATTGGGTTACAACTGGGTGATGGCCGTATTTTTGCAGAAATATCACCGGGCTTCCCTGATGGATTCTGTGTCGATCATGCGGGCAATCTATTTTGCAGTTGTGCGGATGGTGTGCTGGTTTTTACCCCACAAGCAACATTACTGGGTAAGATTTCAGTTCCTGAGCGGGTATCAAATTGCACTTTCGGCGGACCGAACGGTGATGAACTTTATATCACTGCCGGTACTTCACTGTATCGCATCAGAGTGAATACTTATGGCTGAGAAAAACCCATAACCCAGCCCCCTATCCATGCCGGATTCATCCGGCATTTACCCTCGTAACCCCATAATAAAACAGGATTATCCTGCGCACGGCCACGTCGTATCTGTGCGCTGCACAGCCTGAATAATCAACAAAATGAGGTAGTGATCACATTTTGACTAAAAACAATA
>NZ_JAZGQA010000107.1:0-15615 GCF_048593855.1 Yersinia sp. 2542 StPb PI | reverse complement strand
AGTGAAAAAATCGATTTCCGCTAGATCCATAAGCGTGGTTAAAATATATTGCACGCCAAGAAGCAAGGAATAAAGAATAGTCTGTTTATTTATCGACCAGAAGGGAAAGTATACTTTTCATTATTTCTAGTGATAAATCATAAACATTCACATAACAATCAGTTTTAAATTCGCAACAAATGATCAGCGGCGAGTTTATTAAGCATTTGGGAGCATGATCACGGTAGTTTTCACTGCAAATCGCTATCTTGCCGCCAGCAAAAACTATTGTTCTGCCAAGAACACCAAAAATATCCGATATCGCGAATTCATCTTCTTAATATCGGTTAAATTTTGCACTTGACAATTTAGGTATAAAGCACGATTACGGCACCAAAGTAATAACCAGGGCACCAATTTTAAACGAATCGTTTTGACTGAATTTTTCGCCTGATTATGCAACTCGATAATGCATAGCGGGTATCTAACTTTCGGCTCTTAATTTTAAATTAACGTGTTCACAGTGGAGATCTTTATGGACACTACTCAAGCAGGCACTATTGCCTCCCCGGGAAAAGTTTCATCAAGCACATGGCGTAAAAGTGACACCATGTGGATGTTGGGCCTGTACGGTACTGCAATCGGTGCAGGCGTATTGTTCCTGCCTATCAATGCCGGTATCGGCGGTCTTCTGCCGCTGATTGTAATGGCCATCATTGCTTTCCCGATGACCTTCTTTGCTCACCGTGGTCTCTGCCGTTTTGTGCTGTCAGGCAAAAACCCAGGTGAAGACATTACTGAAGTGGTTGAAGAGCACTTTGGTATCGGCGCAGGTAAGTTGATTACCCTGCTTTACTTCTTCGCTATCTACCCGATTTTGTTGGTATACAGTGTGGCAATCACCAACACCGTTGATAGCTTCATTACCCACCAGATGCATCTGCCATCACCACCGCGCGCTATTTTGTCCCTGATTCTGATCGTGGGCCTGATGACTATCGTGCGTTTTGGTGAGCATGCCATTGTAAAAGCAATGAGTATTCTGGTATTCCCGTTTGTTGCGGCATTGATGTTGTTGGCTGTGTACCTGATCCCTAACTGGACCGGTGCAATATTTGAACATGTATCAATGGATGGCAACGGTACTGGTAGCGGTCTTTGGATGACCATGTGGCTGGTTATTCCGGTCATGGTGTTCTCATTCAACCACTCCCCTATCATCTCGGCGTTTGCAGTATCAAAACGTGAAGAGTACGGCGTAGATGCAGAGAAAAAATGTTCACGCATTTTGGCTTTTGCTCACATCATGATGGTTGTCACCGTTATGTTCTTCGTCTTCAGTTGCGTACTGAGCCTGTCTCCTGCGGATCTGGCGGATGCGAAAAGCCAGAACATTTCTATTCTGTCTTACCTGGCTAACCACTTTAATACTCCAATAATTGCCTACATGGCGCCGGTTATTGCCTTTATCGCTATCACCAAGTCTTTCCTGGGTCACTATCTGGGCGCACGTGAAGGCTTTAATGGCATGATGATTAAGTCTCTGCGTAGCAAAGGCAAAACCATCAATCATGACAAACTGAACCGTATTACTGCCCTGTTCATGCTGGTAACAACCTGGATCGTCGCAACCATGAACCCAAGCATTTTGGGTATGATTGAAACCCTGGGTGGCCCAATCATCGCGATGCTGTTGTTCCTGATGCCAATGTACGCAATCCATAAAGTTCCAGCGATGCGTAAGTACAGCGGCCATATCAGCAACGTATTCGTGGTTATCATGGGCCTGATTGCTATCTCTGCAATCTTGTTCAGCCTGTTCGGTAAATGATTCTGAGGCTGGCCAACGTCCCACGGCCAGCCAGTTATCATGGTCTGATGTTGTAAATTGTTTCAAAAACCGGAGCGTCCGCTCCGGCTTCCTACCACGGCAATGTCATCACTTTAATAATTAGAACCTTTAAGGGGCGATATATGGTCAGCGTTTTTGACATTTTCAAGATTGGTATTGGTCCATCCAGCTCTCATACCGTCGGCCCAATGAAGGCTGGCAAGCTGTTTACCGATGACCTAATCGAACTGGGGCATCTTTCTGCCGTCACCCGAATCACTGTTGATGTTTACGGCTCTTTGTCTCTTACCGGTAAAGGCCACCATACCGATATTGCGATTATTATGGGTTTGGCGGGGAATCTGCCTGATACCGTTGATATTGATGCAATCTCTGGTTTTATCCGCGATGTAGAGTTGCGGGAACGTCTGCTGTTGGCAAACGGCAGCCACGAAGTTGATTTCCCGGCCAATGGCGGGATGAACTTCCACAGCACTAACCTGCCATTGCACGAAAATGGTATGACCATCAGCGCTCATGCGGGTGATGACTGTATTTTCAGTAAAACGTATTACTCCATCGGCGGTGGTTTTATTGTCGATGAAGCACACTTTGGTCAGGAAGATAGCCAAGCGATTACTGTGCCTTATCCGTTCAATTCTGCCCGTGACTTGCAAAAGCACTGTAAAGATACCGGTTTATCACTGTCCGGTTTAGTGATGCAAAATGAACTGGCATTGCACAGCAAAGCCGAAATAAGTGCTCACTTTGCCGCAATCTGGGAAGTGATGCGTGCCGGTATTGAGCGCGGCATCAATACTGAAGGGTTATTGCCTGGTCCAATGAAAGTACCACGTCGCGCCGCAGCTTTGCGCCGAATGCTGGTGAGTACCGATAAAAATAACTCAGATCCGATGATGGTTGTCGATTGGATCAATATGTATGCATTAGCCGTCAATGAAGAGAACGCCGCTGGCGGGCGGGTTGTGACTGCCCCGACTAACGGCGCGTGTGGCATTATTCCGGCAGTTTTATCTTACTACGACAAATTCATTCGTCAGGTAAATGAGAACTCATACAGTCGCTACTTCCTGGTCTCTGGTGTGATTGGGGCGCTGTATAAAATGAATGCGTCTATTTCCGGCGCTGAAGTGGGTTGTCAGGGCGAAGTGGGTGTGGCCTGTTCCATGGCCGCAGCAGGCCTGGCTGAGTTGATGGGCGGTAGCCCTGCTCAGGTGTGCATTGCAGCAGAAATCGCGATGGAGCATAACCTGGGGCTGACCTGTGACCCAGTGGCAGGGCAAGTTCAAGTGCCGTGTATTGAGCGTAATGCAATTTCTGCGGTGCAAGCCGTTAACTCTGCGCGCATGGCGCTACGTCGTACTAGCGAACCCAGTGTTTGTCTGGATAAAGTCATCGAAACGATGTATGAAACCGGCAAAGATATGAATTCTAAATACCGCGAAACCTCCCGAGGGGGGTTAGCAATCAAGATCGTTGCCTGTAACTGATTTATCTCAGTGATAGGTCACGTAATAGGCTAAAAGGGCTACTTTTCAGTAGCCCTTTCTCTTATTAATCAATCATCTTCTTTAAACTAACCAAATACGCTACCAAACCATTGACTGAGTTTCATCATCACAAAGTCCCAGATACGACTAAAGAAGCCGCCCTCTTTTACTTCGTTTAATACCACCAGCGGGCGTTGGTCAATCGTCTTGCCATTAAGCTGAAAATCGATGGTTCCGACCACTTGATTTTTGGCCAGCGGCGCACGCAGCTCCGTTTGATCCAACTTATAACTGGCTTTAAGATCCTTCATCTGCCCTTTCGGGATAGTGATAGCGGCATCCTCTGCCACCCCAAGCTCGGCCTCGCCGGTATCACCAAACCACACTTTCTGCGTCACAAAAGGTTTGGTGGCTTTAATCGGCACCACGGTTTCATAGAAACGAAAGCCCCAGGTCAACAGTTTTTCACTTTCACTAAAGCGAACCCGATCACTGGGTGCACCTAACACCACAGAGATCAAACGCATTGGCCCTTCGGTTGCAGATGCGACCAGATTATGCCCCGCACCGGAGGTAAAACCGGTTTTCATGCCATCCACATTGAGATTAGTGCTCCATAGCAGACGATTACGGTTAATCTGACGAATCTTATTAAAAGTGAATTCTTTCTCTTTGTGCAGCGCATACTCTTCCGGCACGTCGCGGATCAGTGCCTGACCTAATACCGCCATATCCCGCGCAGTGCTGTACTGCCCTGGCGCATCAAGACCATGGACGGTCATAAAGTGAGTATTCGCCAGACCCAAGGCTTTGGCGTAGCTGTTCATCAGACCAACAAAACTGTCTTGGCTGCCAGCCACATAATCGGCCAACGCAATACTGGCGTCATTGCCTGACTGAATCACAATACCTTTATTCAAGTCGGACAATTTCACCTGATCGCCCGGTTTCAAAAACATCAGTGAGGAGCCACGTAATGCCGGATTACCCGTAGCCCAGGCATCTTTCCCCACGGTCACTAAATCATCAGGGTGCACTTTCCCCGCTTTAATGGCCTGTCCAATCACATAACTGGACATAATCTTAGTCAAACTGGCCGGATCAAGGCGCTGGTCACTGTTCCCTTCCACCAACACCTTTCCACTGTTGTAATCCATCAGCACATAGGCTTTGGCATCTACCGGGGGAGCAGCCGGGTCTCCAGCCGCATGCGCGGCGGGCAGCACCAAAAGCAATAAGCCAGCACTGAAGGTTAATTTCTTTATCTTAAAGGGGAGGATAAATTTCATCATGAGGTCGCCAGAGTATCCTTGCTAATAATTGGAAATAAGTGGTATTCCCAGAACCAACCACTGTCCAATTAGCGAAAAAATAACGTCTTTTCACTTAGACTGAAATATTAGCTTAGTCATATTTCAGTCCCTTTTCTAAATTTATCCCATTGCTGGCCCAATTGGGCGTAGTTTTACGTTTTGTTTTGTAAAGAGACTGTTTTTTATAAATATCGATGGCTATACGGCTAACCATCTTCCTGTCTGAACATCCTTACACCTAAGCACCTAAACGTCTAAAAAAACATAAACATATAACAAAAGGTAATATAGGCAGGTTATTTGTTCTTTTTAATGCTTAAGCCGCTAGCGCTATTATCCAGCCCATCAGTTGTTATCCAAATTCATGCTGTTAAACAATTTATGCTGTTAAACAAATAATGCTGGAGTATGCAATGGCTATCCCACGCTCGGTACTTGATCTTATCGGCCACACCCCGCTACTGGAACTGACCCACTTTGATACCGGCCCATGCCAACTGTTCGTCAAGCTGGAAAATCAGAATCCCGGTGGGTCGATTAAAGACCGTGTCGCGCTCTCGATGATTGAGCAAGCTGAAAAAGAAGGGTTGCTGCAACCCGGCGGAACCATCATTGAAGCCACCGCTGGCAATACCGGCCTTGGGTTGGCATTGGTAGCGGCGCTAAAAGGTTACAAACTGCTATTAGTGGTACCGGATAAAATGAGCCAGGAGAAAATTTTCCACCTGCGGGCATTGGGCGCACAAGTGCTATTGACCCGCTCAGATGTGGGCAAAGGGCATCCGGCTTATTATCAGGACTATGCTCTGCGTCTGGCGCAGGAAACTCCGGGGGCTTTCTATATCGATCAATTCAATAACCCGGCAAACCCCGCGGCGCACCGGACATCGACCGGCCCTGAGCTGTGGCAACAGATGGATGGGCAGGTCGATGCCATCGTGGTGGGTGTTGGCTCCAGCGGTACCCTGAGCGGCCTGAGCCAATACTTTGCCGAGGTTTCACCCGCCACCGAGTTCGTACTGGCCGATCCTGCGGGATCCATTTTGGCAGATTACGTCGACAGCTCGCAGATTGGCGATGCGGGTAGCTGGCTGGTCGAAGGAATTGGTGAGGATTTTATCCCGCCACTGAGCAACTTTTCTCAGGTAAAAAAATCTTATCGCATCGATGATGCTGAAACCTTCAGCACCGCACGTGCGTTATTGCGGGAAGAAGGGGTACTGGCAGGCTCATCTACCGGCACCCTACTGGCCGCAGCATTACGCTATTGCCGCGAGCAAACCACACCAAAGCGAGTGGTCACCTTCGTTTGCGACAGCGGCAACAAGTACCTGTCCAAAATGTTCAACGATTACTGGCTCATGGAACAAGGTTTGCTGAGCAAGCCCCAGTATGGCGATTTGCGTGATTTCATCACTTATCGTCATGAGGACGGCGCAACAATTTCTGTTTCACCGCAGGACACGCTGGCCGTGGCTCACGCCCGAATGCGCCTGTATGACATCTCCCAGCTACCAGTATTAGACGGCGAAAAAGTGGTCGGGTTAATCGACGAATGGGACTTGCTGAACACCGTACAAGCAGATGCCAGCCATTTCAAATTACCGGCCAGTGCCGCCATGACCCATCAAGTGAACACATTACAAAAAGAGGCCGATTACCGCTCTCTACTGGCAACATTCAATGATGGCCATGTAGCAGTAGTGTTGGATGGAGAGCGTTTCCTTGGCTTGATTACCCGCACTGATGTTTTGAATACCTGGCGTCAAAAGCTGGCTTAATCTTCTCATATTAAGGATTTTTATTATGGCAAAGTTCGATACCTTAACCGTTCATGCCGGTTATACCCCCGATAGCACCGGTGCGGTGATGCCCGCAATTTACGCGACATCCACCTTCGCACAACCCGCTCCTGGCGAGCATACCGGGTATGAATATTCGCGTAGCGGCAACCCAACGCGTACCGCGCTGGAAAAGGCGATTGCGGAACTGGAAGGGGGCACTCGAGGTTACGCCTTCGCCTCTGGTCTGGCAGCCTGTTCAACTGTGCTTGAACTGCTGGATCAGGGTAGCCATATCATTGCCGTGGATGATTTATATGGCGGAACCTATCGCCTGCTGGAAAAAGTTCGCAGCCGAACGGCCGGTTTGCGAGTGACCTATGTCTCCCCTGCGGATACCGAGGCATTAGAACAAGCAATATTGCCAGAAACCAAAATGATCTGGGTGGAGACACCGACCAATCCATTGCTGAAACTGGCTGACCTGGCGGCCATTGCGGCGATTGCCAAAAAGCATCAACTTATCAGTGTGGCCGATAATACCTTCGCCTCCCCTTACATCCAGCGCCCGCTGGAACTGGGCTTTGATATTGTGGTGCATTCCGCCACCAAATACCTTAATGGCCATTCTGATGTGGTCGCTGGCGTCGCGGCGGTGGGCAATAACCCTGAACTGGCAGCACAGTTAGGCTTTCTGCACAATGCGGTGGGCGGAATTTTAGATCCTTTCAGCAGCTTTCTGACGTTACGCGGACTGCGTACCTTGGCATTGCGCATGGCGCGACATAATCACAGTGCCCAGCAGATAGCCGAGTGGCTCGAAGGGCAACCACAAGTTGAAAATGTCTATTACCCTGGGCTGAAAAGCCACCCACAACATGAGCTGGCATCACGGCAAATGGCGGGTTTCGGCGGTATGATTTCTGTGCGATTGAAAGGGGATGATGAATACGCTCGCGCGGTAATCAAACGCTCACATCTGTTTACCCTGGCCGAAAGTTTGGGCGGGGTGGAAAGTTTAATCAGCCAGCCATACAGCATGACTCATGCCTCCATCCCCTTAGAAACCCGGCTGAAACACGGTATTACGCCACAATTACTGCGTTTGTCGGTGGGTATTGAGGATACCGAGGATCTGATTGCGGACTTGGCACAAGCACTAAACGGTTAATCGCCTGCTGACAGGACGTTGCCGCGTTGATAGCGGCAACGTCCATTATTGCGCAGTGAAACCACAGCAATGAATACCGCGGCTGTTATATCAAATATAGGTGATGATAAATTTTAGCGCCGGTGAGCCAACGACCTGACCCATCTATCGCCCAGGCTTTGTACGCCCTGAACCAAAATGACCAATATGATTAATGTCGCTACCATCACTTCATTATTAAAACGTTGATAACCATAACGAATAGCCAAATCACCTAATCCACCGCCACCAATAACACCCGCCATTGATGAGAACCCCACCAGCATCACGACAGTTAAGGTAATGCCGGCCAATAAAGCGGGAAGTGCCTCTGGCAACAGAACTTTTTGAATCACATGGCGTGCCGAACCGCCCATCGATAAAATTGCTTCAATCCGCCCTTTATCCACTTCATCCAAAGCCGCTTCGACCACTCGGGCAAAAAATGGGATGGCTCCCAGAGTAATTGGCACGATGGCAGCGATACTGCCTAACGTGGTGCCGATAATCCAACGGGTAATCGGAATCAACGCAATCAGTAACACCACAAAGGGCATTGAGCGCCCCAAATTAACAATGGCACCGACCAATGTATTCAAGCGCGCGGCAGGCAAAACCCCATTGGGGCGCGAAATAAATAACAACACCCCCAGTGGTAAGCCAATCAATACAGTGAAAAAGGTGGCAATTACCACCATATAGATAGTTTCGCCGGTGGCATTGGTGACCAGTGCCAGCAGATCTTGCCAACTCATGCCGCTGTTCATATCAGTTCTGCCCTCACGCCACGCTCATTAAGAAATTGTAAGACCTCAGCTAAACTCAACCCGCCGTCTGGGTGGCTGAAATCAACCTGCAAACGCCCAACCCGCTGGCCACCTATCGATTCCACCCCACCGCCAAGTAGGGTTACCCCCACGGCATGTTGCTGCGCCAACTCACTGAGCACGGGGGAAGCCGCTAAGGTATCGAAAAAGGTTAGCTCCGCCACTGGCGCACCAGACAACGACGCCGGCCCCCGAGCGGGAAGCAATGAACGCCCTAAACGGGAATGTGTTGATGCCAATAAGTCAGCAATAGCGCCGGTTTCCACCACCCGCCCCCGCTCCAACAATGCTGCGCTATCACAGATGGATTTCACCACCTCCAATTCATGAGTGATCAACACGATGGTCAATCCAAGTTGGCGATTGATATCACTGAGCAATGCCAGGATCGATGCGGTGGTTTCAGGGTCCAGCGCGCTAGTCGCTTCATCAGATAACAGATATGACGGTTTGGCGGCCAGCGCTCGGGCAATTCCCACGCGCTGTTTTTGTCCGCCCGATAACTGCGAGGGGAAAGCATAAGCCTTGTCACTCAAGCCAACCAAATCCAATAACTCAGCAACGCGCTGCTGGCGTTGCGCTTTGGGCATCCCAATAATTTCCAAACCAACAGCAATGTTGTCCCATACATTACGTGAATGAAGTAAATGGAAATTCTGAAAAATCATGCCGATATTTTGCCGTTGCAGCCGCAATTCACGGTCAGAAAGTGTGGTTAATTCCCGGCCATCCACTTGAATACGGCCCGAAGTGGGCCGTTCCAATAGGTTTAGACAACGGATTAAGGTACTTTTACCTGCCCCGCTACGGCCAATAATACCGAACACCGAGCCTGTCGGGATCTCAAGCGAGACCTCCTCCAGGGCCACCATTGGCAGCCCTCCTTGTGGATAGGTTTTACTCAGGCGTTCGATGCTAATCATGATTTAAGGCCTGCCACAGGGATAACTGAACCGGCATATTTTTCAGTGATAAACTTCGCCACTTCGGGTGACTGCAAATCTTTCGCCAATTGTTTGATTCGTGGATCACTGGCCAGCGCGGGGGTGGTGACCAGAATATTGGCATAAGGGTTACCGGCAGCTTTCTCCAGTCCTAATGCATCTTTCGCCGGATTAAGCCCTGCCTCTAACGCATAATTTCCATTAATCACTGCTAAATCAACATCATCCAATGAACGAGGGATTTGCGGTGATTCAATCTCTAAAATTTTCAGGTGTTTTGGATTGTCCGCGATATCCTTCGGCGTCGCCTGATTTTTAGCCGGATCGGTAAAGCCCGGCTTCAAGGTAATCAGCCCCTGATCTTTCAGTAAATAGAGCGCACGGCTGAGGTTAGTCACGTTATTCGGCACCGCTACCGTGCCATTTTGCGGGACATCAGCAAAGGTTTTATGTTTGTGGGAATAGACGCCAAGTGGCTCAATATGCACTGTTGCGGCCACGGCAAATTTTTGCCCCAGCGCCTGCTCCTGGGAGTGCAGATAAGGCACATGCTGGAAGTAGTTGGCATCGACATCACCGTGAGCCAGCAACTCATTCGAGTTCACACCATTGGGGATCTCGATGACTTTCAGATTCAGAGAGGGATCGAGTTTTTGCACAAATTGCAGAATTTCTGCATGAGGAACCGGATCGGCGGCTACCCGCAGCGCTTCGGCTGCCTGTGCTGACAAACTAAAAGAAGACACCCATGCAGTCAGTAAGGTGGCACTAATCAGGCCGGAAATACGTGTTTTAGTCATTATCATCATCCCAAAAATAAAGTTTTTAATTCAAGCTACCCAAAAATCCGCGCGCCAGGCAGATTGCCAGCAGACGATCCGCGATGAACTTATCCAGCCCCTACAGCTTCAATTGCGCAGGGTAGTAACGCTCGGCAACATCGGGGTGAGAGCGCAAACGGCCCTTGAGATAATTAAGCCCAACATCACGAAACAGCGGGTTATTAGGATCACTGGCAGGCCCACGCGCTTGCGCCACCAGCGGCGCTGGCAGTTGATACAACGGAACCACCGCATCCAGACGCGCCCCCAGGAAGAAAGCGATAGATAACCGGTCTGTACCGGCAGGAGGTGTTTCCACCCGGTGTACCGTAGCACGCAGATAACCATTACTGGCCAGCTCCAGCAGCTCTCCAATATTGACCACGAAGGTGCCGGGTCGTGGTGTGGCATCAATCCAGCGCCCGTCCTCCACCTCCACCTGCAAGCCACGTTGCTGGTCTTGCAATAAGAAACTGAGGAAACCGGAGTCTTTATGCGCACCGACCCCCTGCCCGCTTTGCGTGGTTTCACGCCCCGGATAGCGAATTAGCTTGATATGTTCATTGGGTTTATCGCCATACAACTCATCAAATGCATGTTCATCCAGTTCCAATGCCAGAGCGAAAGCCCGCAGCAAACGCAGCGCCATGCCGGTCATTTCCCGCTGCCATTGCAGTATTGTTGGTTTTAATTCCGGCAGAGCCTCGGGCCACTGGTTTGGCCCTTGTAGCCGTGCCCAACTTGGCGTGCCCGGCATTTGCGGTAATGGGGCTCTTTCAGCACCAATATCGAACTGTTCACGCCAGTCCGGCTGGCCTCGTGTTAACTCAGAGGCCGCACGGTTATAGCCACGAAAATGTGGCGAGCGCACCATGGCCACCGCCAGTTTGTCCTCATCAGGCAAGGCAAAAAATTCACGGGATAAGGTTTGGATTTGTTGTAATAACGCGGGGTCAATGCCATGTCCGGTGAGATAAAAGAATCCGATATCTCGTGCGGCATGGCGTAAATCGACTAAGAATGCCTGACGTTCAGTTTCACTGCCATTAAGCAGGGAAAGATCCAATAGTGGTAATGTGTTGGCAGATAATGGGTTAACCGCGGTTGGGTTAACAAATAATGGGTTGCTTAGTGTTTGATGACTCATGTTTCACTCCAGGATTTTCAGTCGGTTGCTTTTTTTGCTCAGAACCAATGAAAACTGGACAACCATATAAACGAATAATCAGCATAATCAGCTCCTGGGCTGTGGGGTGAAAGCAGACAGACGACAACACTCTTTCTTTAGCCATCGGGCGTTTAGTGACAAACCGCGTTAATAACCTGTCATTTAAGGATAAAAAGCAGTTTTAAGAGCGTTCTCGACTAGATACTTAACAATCTATATCCAAACGATATAAACAATTAACACCGAAACTGAGTAACTCACCAATATCAATCCGTTCTATGTTATTTCTTTCATTACTGATAACAATGCCGTATCACCAGCCCTGCAACATCGAAAACCAGAGTCATTACGTTGTCTTAATATTCAGATAATCTGCCATCCATAACTGTATAGGGGTGAGCTAGCAACCCTGCCGTGCTAAGTAAGCTTCCATGTTTTGCTAGAAAGTATTAGCTTAACGGTTGATACCCTTTTTTCCGTCGGGGAATTTCAGATGTCCAGCACATGCACTGTTAAGTTTCACTTCAATCTTTCTGTCAGCCGGGAGGTGGCTTAATGGATTTGGCCCTGTTTGATCTCGATGAAACGCTGATCAGCGATGATAGCTCCGGCCTTTGGTTACGCTGGCTGGTTGATAAAGGGCTGGCTCCTGCTGAGCTGGCAGAACAAGAACAGTATTTGATGAAACAGTACTATCAAGGGCAGATGTCGATGTCCTGTTATATGGAATCAACATTGTCGCCCTTAATCGGCAAACATACGGCTGAAGTTGCTGGCTGGGTTGAGCGTTTTATCGAGCGAGATATTCTGCCACGAATTTATCCGCAAGCCAGGAAGCTACTGGCCTGGCACCGTAATCGCGGTGATTACATCGTGATTATTTCAGCTACCGGCGAACATTTGGTTACCCCTATTGCGCAGCATTTCTCTGCCAATGCAGCATTATCTATCGGTGTTGCGGTGGAGGATAACCGCTACACCGGCAAGACCTATGGCACCCTGACTTACCGTGAAGGCAAAGTAGAACGGTTAAAACAGTGGCTCATGGCGTCGCCTCAGTTAGATTTTCAGCATACCTACGGTTACAGCGACTCGATTAATGACAAGCCGCTGCTGGAATATGTTGATCATGCGGCAGTGATTAATCCCGGTAATGAATTAGTGGATTTGGCAATATTGCATGACTGGGATATCCACCATTGGCAACGGCGTTAAATAACGCTGTTTCAGGGGCGTTGGTAGATAAAAATCAAATAAATAGAGAGAATTATATGCTGACTGTTTGGGGTAGGAATAACTCGACCAATGTCAAAAAAGTACTTTGGTGTTTAGAAGAATTGGGTATCAGCTATCAGCGCATTGATGTCGGTGGCCAATATGGCAAGCTCAATGACCCCCTGTATCGCTCAATGAATCCAAATGGCCTGATCCCTTGCCTGCAAGATGGAGACTTCATCCTGTGGGAGTCCAATACGATTGTCCGCTATCTGGCCGCACAATACGGCGATAGTGCACTTTATTTACCTGATGCACAGTTACGCGCAGGGGCAGAAAAGTGGATGGATTGGGCCACCTCCAGCATGGTGGAGCCGTTTAAAGCGGTGTTTATCGGATTGGTACGCACCCCTCCAGAACAGCAGGATAAAGTGAAAATTGCTCAGGGTATGACACAACTCAATACCCTGATGGCAATTGCCGATCACGCACTTGAGAAACAAGCGTATCTGTCTGGCGATAAATTCGGTATTGGGGATATCCCGTTAGGGTGCCTGGCCTATGCCTGGTTTAACCTGTCGATCGAACGTCCATCACTGCCGAGTTTACAGCGGTGGTATCACAGCGTGTCACAACGCGCTGCATTCAAAAAAGTGATTGATATTGGCCTGAGTTAATTATGTAGGAGGAGCCTCAAAAGGCTCCTTAATCCCGAATCACTTGCACAAGTAAGTGATTCGGGTGAGCTAACGCCGCTAACACCCCTGTGGCTTCAAGGACAAAGGGAGTACCCAAAGTCATTGGAGTCACAGGTAGGCAGCAAGCGAACAAATCCCGATGAGCTTACTCAGTCAAGTGATTCGGGTGAGTGAACGCCGCTAACACCCCTGTGGCTTCAAGGACAAAGGGAAATTAGAAATCGTAGCTGGCACCAACCATATAACGGCGCCCATCCAGCACTTTATCGTTAACTTCGATATCCACTCGTTTATCCAGTACGTTATACACGCCGCCCATCAAACGGAACTCTTTGGTCAGTTGATAGTTAGCCCCTAAATCGACAAAAGTGTAAGACGGCGTTTTATTGCCCATACTGGTACGATCAAGATACTCTGATGTTCTACCCCGGTAGTTAGCCCGAACCCAGGTGGCTAATTCTTCATTTGCCTGCCAGTTCAGCGTACCGTTCAACATGTGCTTAGGCATCTGGTTCAACGGTTGACCCGAGAATTGCCCACTTTTCTGCTCAGATTGAGTAAAGGTGTAGTTCGATGTCAGTGACCAGGCTTTATTGATTTCCCAACCGAAAGTCGCTTCCACACCACGGGTCATGCCTTTATCCACGTTGGTGCGATCACTAATAAATTTATAGCTGGTACCATTGATCATACATTGGCCGGACGCATTGCCCGTGGTATCAGTACAACGGCGTACCTCGGTGATTTTATCTTTAAAATCAGTATTAAACAGTGTCACACCGGCATTCATACCTTCCTGATCATCCCACAGCACACCAATTTCCTGGCTGAGACTTCTTTCTGGTTTCAGGTTGGCATTACCGACAATGATAGCAGGATCACCCCGACCACCGCCGGTGATTTGCCCCCAGTTTTCCGTGGCCTGACGCAAGTCAGGTGAACGATAGCCACCGGATACCCCGCCCTTTAATGTCCATTGTTCAGCCAGATGCCAGACACCGTACAGACGTGGTGTCCAGTGAGTACCATAGTTTTCGTCCTGATCCATACGGACACCGCCGGTCAGCGCGAAATCATTGGTCATCTGCCATTCATCTTCTGCAAATAACGCCCAACTCCAACGGGTCAATTTAGTCAAATCTTTGGCGGAGGCTAATTGATTACCCTTGTCATTCAGCTCTTCATAACGATATTGACCGCCAAGAATTAAAGTATGGCTATCGAACAGGAATGAGGTTTGGCTATTAAAGATATTATCAACACTCTTCATGTCACGTGATGGATTACGGGTTTCATCTCGTTGAACATAGCTGGTTGAATTACCGAAATCATAATAACCGTGGTGGGTAATCGCATAATTATTACGGTCATATTGCACGTCACTGCTTTTACCGGTTAATGCCACTGAACGCCCGGCGGTTGAGTTTCGGTCCTGCACATAATGGCCGATATCAAAATCAAATTCGTTTTTATCATCAGGAGTCAGGGTAAATGTTGCCGCACCGTTTCTCATGCGCTGTTCATTGTAGCCATCGATTATCTTATCTTCGCTACGATGCGAGAGAAGCCCGCTAACTTTCAATCCCAGCAAGCCATCAATTAATGGACCAGAAGCGTAAGCATTGGTCTGATATATATCGCCGGAGTCTGAATCCTCCTGCAAGGTGGCATCTGCGCGCACCGTGCCTTGCCACTCTTTACCCACCTTCCGGGTAATGACGTTGATTACCCCCCCCATGGCATCCGAACCATATAAAGAGGACATCGGGCCACGTACAACTTCAATACGCTCAATGGCGGCAAGTGGTGGCAGCCAGCCTTGCTCAATCCCTGAACCGTCGCTGTTAGGGCGGGTGCCACGGGTATCAACACGTTTACCATCCACCAGAATCAGGGTGTATTTAGCGGACATGCCACGAATACTGATATCACTGTGGCTACCACCACCGGTGACAACAACGCCGGGAACATCTTTCAGCGCATCGGTAATATCACGGTAGGCTTTATTTTCAATCTGCTCGCGGGTAACCACAGAAATAGATGCCGCAGAATCTTGAATGCGTTGTTGGAAACCGGATGCCGTGACAACCATGGTGTCGGTTGCCGTGGTATTTTTTGTTTCAGCGGCGGATGCCTGAGATGAGATAATTGCAGCTATCACTAATGCCGCACAGTGAGATTTTCTAAAACCCTTGTTAACCTTAACCATTACACGATCTCCATGAGGTGTAAATTTATCAACAACCTTTTCCGCAGGCGTTTTTTACTTGCAGCAATGCCGCCTGGCGGACAGGTGAAAATTTATTTTTTATTAATGTCGGCAATAGCTCACCACAGC
>NZ_JAZGQA010000106.1:0-15791 GCF_048593855.1 Yersinia sp. 2542 StPb PI | reverse complement strand
ACAGGAGCCACTGATGCCGCACACCAATCCGCCACCGCTGCTCCAGGTTCGTGGTATCAGCAAGCAGTTTTCCGGCGTAGTGGTATTGAAGAGTATCGACTTTACTCTGCAACCAGGACAGGTACATGCCCTGTTGGGAGGAAATGGCGCGGGGAAATCGACGTTGATGAAGATCATCGCCGGCGTGCTGCCACCAGACAGCGGTACCATCGAGATCAATGGGCAACCCTGCCTTAACCTTACCCCAGCAAAAGCACATCAACTCGGTATCTATTTGGTCCCCCAAGAACCGATGCTATTTGCCAATCTGTCGGTACAAGAAAATATTCTGTTTCGTTTGCCCAAACATCAGGCTGACAAGAAGAAGATGGCGCAATTACTCAAAAACCTGGGTTGCCATTTGGATCTGTCAGTCAGCGCCGGTTCACTGGATGTAGCAGATCAACAGTTAGTAGAAATTATGCGCGGCCTGATGCGTGACTCACGTATTTTGATCCTTGATGAGCCAACAGCGTCACTAACACCGGCGGAAACCAATCGTCTATTTAGCCAAATCAAAATGTTATTGCAGCAAGGTGTCGGAGTGGTATTTATCTCCCACAAATTACCTGAAATTCGTCAACTGGCAGATTGGGTCAGTGTCATGCGTGATGGTGGCATCGCTCTAAGTGGCGCCACCACTGATTTCTCCATCGATACGATTATTCAGGCTATTAAGCCACAGACCAAAAACAGCGAATTATCTGATACCCAGAAGCTATGGCTGGAGCTGCCCGGTAACCGCCGCTCTCAAGCGCGTGCTCAGTCCAATCAACCGGTGATAGAAGTTGCCGATCTGAGTGGTGAAGGTTTTGCCCATATCTCTTTTGAGGTGCATGCCGGTGAAATCCTGGGATTAGCGGGGGTGGTTGGTGCGGGCAGAACAGAACTCGCGGAAACACTCTATGGTTTACGACCCGCCAGCGGTGGCCACGTCAGGCTGGAAGGGATTGATATCACATTGATGAAAACCGTCAATCGTCTGGCAACCGGGTTGGTTTATTTGCCGGAAGACCGTCAAGCCTCCGGCCTCTATCTGGATGCTCCGCTCAGTTGGAATGTCTGCTCGCTCACCCAGGGTAATCAGGGGTTATGGACACATCCGGCACAGGAAGCCGCCATTCTGGAACGCTATCGGCGGGCACTAAATATTAAGTTCAGTCACCTCGAGCAACCCGTGCGCACCTTGTCCGGTGGCAATCAACAAAAGCTGTTGATTGCGAAATGCCTTGAGGCCAATCCGTTGCTACTGATTATTGATGAGCCTACTCGTGGCGTAGATGTATCAGCGCGCAGCGATATTTATCAATTGATCCGCAGTATTGCCTCTCAGCATGTGGCGATCATTTTTATCTCGTCAGATCTGGAAGAAGTCGTGCAGATGGCTTCCCGGGTGTTGGTCATGCATCAGGGTGAAATCAGTGGCGCAGTCAGTGGGGCGGAAATGAATGTCGATACTATTATGCATCTGGCCTTTGGTGAACATAATACCGATGCGCGCCAATCTGCTGAAAGCGAGGGCGCATCATGTTGAAATTTATTCAAAGCTATCAATTTATTCAAAACAATCGCGAAGGTACCGCGCTGTTGGCGATTTTGGCTTTATTTGCCTTGCTTGGTGTGATCGACAGTAATTACTTCACCTTGCAAACCTTCACCATGATTTTCAGCAGCGCACAGATCCTGATCCTGTTAGCCATCGGCGCCACCATGGTGATGCTAACCCGCAATATCGATGTGTCCGTCGGCTCCATTACCGGCTTATGTGCCGTCACTGTGGGTATGGCGCTCAATGCGGGTTTCGGGCTGGCAATCTCCTGCCTGTTTGCTCTGCTGGTCGGCATGGTGACAGGCTTCTTTAATGGCATTTTGGTTACCTGGCTGCGCATCCCGGCGATTGTCGCCACCCTGGGTACGCTGGGGTTGTATCGCGGCCTGATGCTATTGATAACCGGCGGGAAATGGATAGAAGGGCTGCCGGCAGACTTGAAAAGTTTATCCACCCCGATTCTGTTTTCTATCTCTCCTATCGGCTGGCTAATTATGCTGCTGATTGTAGCTATGGCCTTGTTGCTAGGTAAAACCGCCTTTGGCCGCAGTTTCTATGCTACCGGCGATAACTTGCAGGGTGCACGCCAACTGGGGATCCGCACCGACAGTATTCGTATTTTTGCCTTCTCAATGAATGGGGTGATGGCCGCGCTGGCGGGGATTGTCTTCGCCTCCCAAATTGGCTTTATCCCTAATCAGACGGGCAGTGGGTTAGAGATGAAAGCCATCGCCGCCTGTGTTCTCGGTGGGATCAGCCTGCTCGGTGGTACCGGCACCATTCTCGGGGCCATTCTGGGGGCTTACCTATTAACACAAATCGACAGCGTGCTGGTGCTACTGCGCCTGCCTGCGTGGTGGAATGACTTTATTGCCGGTTTGGTGTTGCTGGGTGTACTGGTGTTCGATGGCCGCCTGCGTTGTGCCATTGAGCGCAATATCCGCCGGCAGAAATATGCTCGCTTTAATGCTCGCCCGGCAGTTTCTGGTAAGTCGACAACTTCGGATAAGAAGAAAAACGTTATACCCAATAGATTTCATGATGCAGGAAGGCGGCAAACGAGAGAATCCCGATGAGCTTACAGTGGTAAGTGATTCGGGTAAACGAAGCAGGTAACACACCTGCAATTTGAAAGATGAAGGGTATAAAAAGAGGTAGCGCGATGAATATTTATCGCCGTTATGGATGGGAACTGGCCTTGGTTGCACTGTTAGTGCTGGAAATCCTGCTGTTTGGTTTATCGAATTCTCGCATGCTGGATATCAACGTACTGCTGTTCAGTACCAGTGATTTCATCTGCATCGGCATTGTAGCTTTGCCGCTGACCATGGTGATTGTCAGTGGCGGAATTGACATCTCATTCGGTTCAACTATCGGATTGTGCTCCATATTCCTAGGCGTGATGTTTCAAGCTGGCGTCCCCATGAGTGTCGCGATCCCGCTGACACTGGTGGTTGGTGCGTTATGCGGTTTGATTAATGCCGGGCTGATTCTGTATACCGGCGTCAACCCGTTGGTCATAACTCTAGGCACCATGTACCTGTTCGGCGGCAGCGCCTTGCTGTTGTCCGGCATTTCCGGCGCGACCGGCTATGAGGGCATTGGCGGCTTCCCAACAGCCTTTACCGATTTTGCCAACCAAACGTTGTTCGGCCTGCCCGTCCCACTGGTTATCTTTATGGTCTGCGTGCTGCTGTTCTGGCTACTGATGCACCGCACCCATAGCGGCCGCAACGTATTTCTTATCGGGCAAAACAGTCGGGTGGCCCGTTACAGCGCCCTGCCCGTCGCGCGTACCTTATGCATCCTGTATGCCCTGACGGGGGTGGCGTCTGCGATTGCCGCGGTCCTATTGGTCTCTTATTTCGGTTCGGCACGCTCTGATTTGGGGGCTTCGTTCCTGATGCCAGCCATCACCGCAGTGGTACTGGGGGGCGCTAACATCTACGGCGGCTCTGGCTCCATCCTCGGGACGGCACTGGCGGTATTACTGGTGGGTTACTTACAGCAAGGTTTGCAAATGATTGGCACACCAAACCAGATATCGAGTGCGTTGTCCGGTGCATTGCTGATTCTGGTGGTGGTTGGGCGCTCTATCAGCCTGCACCGACATCTGATTCATGAATGGCTGCAACGTCGTCGCAGCAGACACACCCTAAGTTAATACCTGTTTTCTTTTGTAGTGAAATTGCCAACACCTCTACCCCTAGCTTCTTCGGAGATAGCAATGAAAACACAAAGATTAAAAAAGCTGGCACTGGTTTGTGCCCTTGGATTTGCCTGTATCACTACTGCTCAAGCGGCAGAACGCATCGCATTTATCCCGAAACTGGTCGGGGTCGGCTTCTTCACCAGCGGCGGTAAAGGTGCCGTTGATGCCGGTAAAGAGCTGGGTGTGGATGTGACCTACGATGGCCCGACAGAACCGAGTGTTTCCGGCCAGGTTCAGTTAATCAATAACTTCGTCAATCAGGGTTACAACGCCATTGTGGTTTCGGCAGTCTCACCGGATGGACTGTGCCCAGCGTTAAAACGCGCGATGCAACGGGGTGTCAAAATCTTGACCTGGGACTCTGATACCAAACCAGAATGTCGCTCGGTTTACATCAACCAAGGTACCCCGAATCAATTGGGTTCGATGCTGGTCGATATGGCCGCGAATCAAGTGAAAAAAGATAAAGCCAAGGTCGCCTTCTTCTATTCCAGCCCGACGGTTACCGATCAGAACCAATGGGTCAATGAAGCGAAGAAAAAAATCCAACAAGATCACCCCGGTTGGGAAGTGGTTACCACCCAGTTCGGCTATAACGATGCCACAAAATCACTTCAAACCGCAGAGGGCATCTTAAAAGCTTATAGCGATCTGGATGCCATTATTGCCCCAGATGCCAACGCCCTGCCCGCTGCGGCGCAAGCAGCAGAAAACCTGAAACGCGACAACGTGGCGATCGTCGGCTTCAGTACTCCAAACGTGATGCGCCCTTATGTTCAGCGCGGCACGGTCAAGGAATTCGGTCTGTGGGATGTGGTTAATCAAGGCAAGATTTCAGTTTATGTCGCCAATGAAATGCTGAAAAAAGGCGACCTGAATGTCGGCGATAAAATTGATATCCCGAACATTGGTGTGGTTGAAGTGGCACCGAATAGCATTCAGGGCTATGACCATGAGGCCAAAGGCAGCGGCATTGTGTTACTGCCACAGCGGGTCATTTTCACTAAAGAAAACATCGACAAATACGATTTTTAATCTCGGCGGCCCGTCCACCGGCGGGCCGGAACAGGACTAAGGGAGTAATAACAGATGGCTGATTTAGACGATATTAAAGACGGTAAAGATTTCGGTATTGGCGTGCCGCAGATAAATCCTGCCTTTACACTGAAAGGCTCAGGTTCACTGGATTGGGGGATGCAATCCCGGCTGGCGCGAATTTTCAATCCGAAAACCAATCGCACGGTAATGCTGGCATTTGATCACGGTTATTTTCAGGGGCCGACCACTGGCCTGGAGCGGATTGATATCAATATCGCCCCGCTGTTTGAATATGCCGACGTCCTAATGTGTACCCGTGGCATTTTGCGCAGTATCGTCCCCGCGTCGGCCAATCGCCCGGTAGTACTGCGCGCATCTGGTGCCAACTCGATTCTGACTGATTTATCCAACGAAGCGGTGGCGGTGGCAATGGAAGATGCATTGCGGCTCAACTCCTGCGCCGTGGCTGCACAAGTCTATATCGGCACTGAACACGAGCATCAGTCGATTAAAAATATCATTCAATTAGTTGATCAGGGAATGCGCTACGGCATGCCTACCATGGCCGTGACTGGCGTCGGTAAAGACATGGCTCGCGACCAGCGCTACTTCTCTCTGGCTACCCGAATTGCCGCTGAGATGGGCGCACAGGTGATCAAAACCTATTATGTCGACAGTGGGTTTGAACGTATCGCTGCCGGTTGTCCAGTGCCTATCGTCATTGCCGGTGGTAAGAAACTGCCAGAACGCGATGCATTGGAAATGTGCTATCAAGCCATTGATCAGGGAGCGTCAGGTGTAGATATGGGGCGCAATATCTTCCAGTCAGAAGCCCCGATTGCCATGCTGAAAGCGGTTCATGCGGTGGTACATAAAAATGAAAATGCACAAACAGCCTATAAGCTGTTCTTAGATGAAAAAGGTTGAGTGGGCATCGCTGCCAGTCAGTGACTGGTAAGCCGTGACAAGAAGGTCTTCGGTAATCAGGAGACCTTTGGTAATCAGGAGACAAATATGCACGTGACTCTCGTCGAAATTAATGTGAAAGATGACAAAGTTGAACAGTTTATTGAGGTTTTTCGCGCCAATCATCAGGGTTCTATCCGCGAGGCGGGGAACTTGCGTTTTGATGTGCTAAGGGACGAGACGATCCCAACCCGTTTTTATATCTATGAAGCCTATACCGATGAAGCTGCGGTGGCGGCCCACAAGAAAACCCCCCATTACCTGAAGTGTGTCGAGCAACTGGAGGGATTGATGACCGGCCCACGCAAGAAAACAGTATTTATCGGCCTGATGCCTTAGCCGACACGGGCAGCCGATTTCCTACGCTGCCCGCATGTTGGAACCACATGGCAAATTTAGCGACTGAGCCACATCACGCGCACACGCTAAAACTTATCCGCACCCATAAACCGCCTAGCAACTCACTGTGCAATAACTCTGGGCGGGTTTTATGGTAGGTCGTAATGTCTTTTACCAATGCTAACCCCAGCCCCGCCCCTTGCTGCTCACCCACATTATCCAACCGGTGGAATGGCATCAGCGCTTGCGCAGCTTCATCTTGTGCAATACCAGGGCCACTGTCTTCTATTTCTAACCAACAGCGCCCTGTGTCACCGCCTATAACCAACCGTACCGTCACCACGCCATGCTTTGGCGTGTATTTCAACGCGTTATCCAGCAGGTTATCGCACAGTTCAGTCAGCAATAAGGCATCCCCCTCGATCCAGCACTCAGACCCCCCCTCATAGCCCAGATCAATCTGCTTGCTGCGGGCTTGAGCAAGGTGTGCAAAACACGCGTCACGTAATAGTGGGCCGAGATTAACCGGTTGTAGTCTGCGCTCGTGTACTTTCATCCGTGATAATTGCAATAACCGATCCGTCAGGGAAACGGTGTGATCCAGTGTCCCGCGCATCGCCACCAGGCTTTCACGCCATTGTTGTGGGGAGTCACTGGCCAGAGCCACCGCCACCTGCGTTTTCAACACCGTTAACGGTGTACGCAATTGATGAGAGGCATCAGCACTAAAGCGCCCCTGACGTGCCACCATTTCCCGTAAACGCTCGATGTAGCGATCAAAGGCCAATAACAACGGTTCCATTTCTGACCATGGTAACACTTTGGGGAGCGGGGTCAGCTCACCGGGATCTCGACGCAGCATCAGGCCCGACAGCTTACGTAGTGGCTTGAGAATGCCTTTGAGTAAGATATACGCCATTACCAGCGTCAAGAGCACCAGCGTACCTTGGGTCAAGACTGCCGATATCATGATCTGCTGTGCCAGATCATGGCGGGATGCTAGCGTTTCAGCCACCAGCACCATCGCCATCCCCATAACACCAGACTCATTAACCGGTTGATAAAGCGCAGCCACACGTATTGGTTTGCCTCGGTACTCGGCATCATAAAAATGTACCAATGCAGGGTAGAGAAGAGATCGTGGCGTATTCAGCGGGAAAGGCGGTAAATCATTGTAGCCAGCTATACTTTTCCCCTCTGGCGTAATCACCTGATAGTAAAGCTGATCATTCATATTGCGCTCAAAACTATCGAGGACAATATAAGGGACATCAACCTCTAGCTGCCCATGACGAACAACCAACCGCTCCGCCACCGTTCGGGCAGAGGCTAATAACGTGCGGTCATAAGCTAACGTAGCCGCATTCATCGCACTGATATAATGGGTATAAATAGAGATCCCGCCCAAAATCAGTAGCGGGACACCAAAAAACAGCAGCAATTGATGAAACAGCGAACGTGGGGCTTTAAACCATCGTGGCACAGTCGTGTTAGAGCACGCCATCAGTGCATTCCAGGCTGTAACCTAAACCGCGTAAAGTCTGGATAGAGACATTACTGCCATGCAGCTTTTTACGCACCCGATGCACATACAGTTCAATACTTTCTGGATTGGCATCATCAGATAAGGTAAATACCTGCTCAAACAGTTGTTGTTTGGCAACTGGCCTACCCCGGCGATGCATCAGTGAGGTTAATACTGCCGATTCCCGCGGTGTCAGCGCCAATGGCTTATCCGCTAACAGAAAGTAACCTTCGTCGTGATAGGTCAACTCACCAAATTGCACCGCCTGCCCGGTTCCGCCGACACTACGCCGTAATAGAGCACGTATCCGCGCCTCCAGTTCATCCAGTTCAAACGGTTTCGTCAAATAGTCATCCGCCCCCAAGTTCAGTCCTTTCACCCGGTCTGCCACTTCCGTTCTGGCGGTCAACAACAGCACCGGCAGCGTTTGCCCACGCTTACGTAGCCGGGCCAGCAAATCTAACCCGTTCAAACGTGGCAACGCCACATCCAATACCACCAGCGTGTAATTTTCGTTTTGCAGCAAATGATCGGCGGCAACACCATCATTTGCCACATCCACAGCGAAGCCCGCATGAGTCAATGCTTTCTGTAACCAGTGAGATAACTCGGGGTGATCCTCTACCAACAAGAGACGCATATCACATCCTGTACTTTTTCCTTCCCATTGAAAGGTAACTGAAAGGTTAATCTATTAACAATTCAGCAACCTCGCAATCGCGGGAAGGCTCACAATTTAGAAGAAAATAATGAGGGAATAATATGAAAAGGATAATTACCCGCACTTTAGCCGCCTCGATTCTGATACTGACAGCACAAATGGCACAGGCTATCGAGGCACCTGGCAGAACAGAATGTATTGCGCCGGCCAAACCCGGCGGCGGCTTTGATCTTACCTGTAAATTGATTCAGGTTTCCCTGCAAGAGACTAAAGCAATTGATCGCCCGATGCGGGTCAGCTATATGCCGGGAGGTGTCGGAGCGGTTGCCTATAACGCCATCGTCGCGCAACGGCCAGCAGAGTTTGGCACCGTGGTCGCGTTCTCCGGCGGCTCTTTACTTAATCTGGCACAAAATAAATTTGGCCGTTATAGCCCTGACGATGTGAAGTGGTTGGCGGCCGTTGGCACTGATTACGGCATGATCGCCGTGCGGGCTGACTCTCCCTATAAAACGCTAAAAGATCTGATGGATGCCTTTAAACAAGATCCTAACAGCGTGGTATTCGGGGCCGGTGCCTCGATTGGCAGCCAGGACTGGATGAAAACAGCGTTACTGGCCCGTGAGGTGGGCGTCGATCCCCATAAAATGCGCTATGTGGCCTTTGAGGGTGGCGGTGAACCGGTTACCGCATTGTTAGGTAACCATATTCAGGCGGTGTCCGGGGACTTAAGTGAAATGGTGCCCTATCTGGCAGGCGACAAACTACGGATCTTGGCTGTTTATGCAGAACAACGCCTGCCTGGCCAACTGGCTAATATTCCTACGGCTAAAGAACAAGGCTTCAATTTAGTGTGGCCGATTATTCGTGGTTTCTATCTCGGGCCGAAGGTCAGTGATGCCGAATATCAATGGTGGACGGAGACCTTTAACACCTTGGTACAAACTGACGAGTTCAAAAAACAGCGTGAATTACGCGGCTTATTTGAGTTCAACCTGACCGGCAAAGAGCTGGATGTGTATGTCAAAAAACAGATTGAACAATATCGTGAACAAGCTAAAGCATTCGGGCTGGCCAAATAATTAAGGAGAAAGATCATGAGCGATCGTATTTTTGCCAGTATCTGGATCCTGCTCTGTATCAGCGGCTTATTTATCGGCTGGGGAATTCAAAGCGAATACAGTTACGAGCCGCTAGGCCCGCGCCCTTTCCCGATGGCAATTCTGGCGTTAATGACACTGTGCGCGGTGCTATTGCTGCTGCGTAAACCAGACGTTATCGCATGGCCGCACGCCAAAGTATTGCATCGCCTGTTGGTGATGGTGATTACGCTGGTGCTCTATGCCTGGGGATTTGAGTCGCTTGGATTCCCGCTGGCGACAGCCCTACTAACATTTAGCATCGCATTGTTATTTGAGGCAAAAATATGGGTCGCTGCGCTGTCCGGCGTGGTTCTGGGCGCGTCATTATTCTATGCCTTTGACTATTTACTTGATGTCACCCTACCACTTGGCGTTTGGCTGAACTAACGAGGCTGTGATGGAAACTTGGATGTATTTATCGCAAGGATTTGAGGTGGCATTAACACCACAAAACCTGATGATTGCCCTGATAGGCTGCTTTATCGGTACCATTGTTGGCTTACTCCCAGGACTGGGGCCGATCAACGGCGTGGCCATTTTGCTGCCACTCGCTTTTGCCCTAAAACTGCCCGCCGAGTCTGCCCTGATCTTGCTGGCTACGGTTTATATCGGTTGTGAATATGGTGGGCGCATCTCATCCATATTACTTAATGTCCCCGGTGATGCCGCGGCTATCATGACCGCCCTTGATGGTTATCCGATGGCGCAGCAGGGCCGTGCCGGTGTAGCGCTATCCATTTCAGCAGTTAGCTCATTTGTTGGTTCACTCTTGGCTATTGGTGGGATCATTCTGTTTGCACCGCTACTGGCACAGTGGTCACTGGCATTCGGCCCATCGGAGTATTTCGCGTTAATGGTCTTCGCCATCGCCTGCCTTGGCAGCATGATGAGCCAAAACCCCTTGAAATCACTGCTAGCCGCCTTAATCGGATTGGGGTTGGCGACAGTTGGTGTTGATGCAAACACCGGCGTTTATCGCTTCACCTTTGATAGTGTCCACCTCTCTGATGGAATTCAATTTATCGTGGTGGTGATCGGCTTGTTCTCGGTCAGTGAGATCTTGTTGATGCTGGAAAGTACCAGTACCGGCCAGAAACTGGTGCGTAAAACCGGTCGCCTGATGTTCAACCGCAAAGAAGCGGCAGAATGTGTCGGGCCAACACTGCGATCTTCAGTGATCGGTTTCTTTGTTGGGATTTTGCCGGGCGCAGGGGCAACCATCGCCAGTGCGCTGACCTACATGACCGAAAAGCGCATCAGTGGTAACAGCGATAGTTTTGGTAAAGGGGATATTCGTGGTGTTGCCGCACCTGAAGCGGCGAATAATGCTTCTGCCTGTGGATCTTTTATTCCGATGCTCACTCTGGGCGTTCCAGGCTCAGGCACTACGGCGGTAATGATGGGAGCATTGACCCTGTATAACATCACACCGGGGCCTGCGATGTTCACCGAGCAACCGGATATTGTCTGGGGGTTAATTGCCTCGCTGTTGATAGCCAACGTTATATTACTGCTGATGAACCTACCTCTGGTTGGCTTCTTCACCCGCATGTTAACCATTCCGTTATGGTTCCTGGTCCCCGCCATTGCAGCAGTCTCTGCGGTGGGGGTCTATGCGGTGCACAGCACCACTTTCGACCTGATGCTCATGGTCGGATTGGGTATCTTTGGCTATCTGCTGAGAAAAATGAACTTCCCCATGTCCCCGCTGATTTTAGGCTTTGTTCTGGGCGAAATGCTGGAGCAAAACCTGCGTCGTGCACTGTCCATTAGCAATGGTAATTACACTATTTTGTGGTCGAGCCCTATTGCAAAAAGCTTGCTAATACTGGCCGTGCTGGTGTTGGTGCTGCCGCCAATCCTGCGAGTAGTACGTAAATTTCGCCAATCAAAGCCAGCCGTTAATGAAGGGTAAAAACTGACTCGTATTACTCCGGGGCTGATAATTATAGGATTATTGGCCCCGATATATTGGGAATATTCCGCGTTATAAGATGACACCTATCAGCAAAATGCTTAATGAGTAAACTGATCATCACCAGTACCGGAAATGCTTAGACCTTAACTATAATGAAGGTAGATAAGTGTAATCACGATAAATAATGAGGCAAAACCATGTCAGACAAAATCGCCGTCGGTATCAGCGCTTGCCTGTTAGGTGAGAAAGTACGTTTCGATGGCGGGCATAAACGTCTAACATTTGCCGTGGACGAGTTGGCCCCTTTTGTTCATTTTGAGCCGGTCTGCCCAGAGATGGCAATCGGGCTGCCTTCGCCCCGCCCAGCGCTACGCTTGGTTAAAGCAGGCGCTGATGATATTCGTCTCAGCTTTAGTAACCAACCAGAAACCGACCTGACCCGCGCCATGCAGGACTTCTCCGCGAAAAGAATTGCGGGATTGCAGCATTTAAGCGGCTATGTGGTTTGCGCCAAATCCCCTAGCTGCGGCATGGAGCGGGTGCGGGTGTATGAAGCCGATGGCAAAAATAACCGCAAAAGTGGTACTGGCATTTTCACTCAAGAATTAATGCGCCAACTACCGTGGCTCCCCATTGAGGAAGATGGCCGCCTGTGTGACCCAGAGCTGAAAGAGAATTTTGTGGCACGAATCTATGCCTTACACGAGTTTAATCAGCTATGGCAACAAGGCATGAGCCGCGCCCGGCTGATCGCTTTCCATAGCCGCTATAAATTATTATTACTAGCTCATTCGCAACCTGCCTACCGTGAATTAGGGCGTTTCGTTGCGGCTATCGACCAATGGCCTTCAATTAATGAATGTGCTTTTGAATACCGTAACCGGCTGATGGCCCTGATGAGCCAACACTCCTCGCGCCGTGGTCACACCAATGTCTTGCAGCATGTCCAAGGCTATTTCAGCAACCAACTCAGCCCCCGGCAACGCAGCGAGCTGGCACAACTGATTTTGCGTTATCGTCAAGGCAGTCAGCCACTGCTTGCCCCCATTACCCTGCTCAAACATTATTTAGCTGAATATCCCGACAGCTATCTTGCCCAGCAGCGCTATTTTGACCCTTACCCGGAGGTTTTGCGCCTAAGGTATGGGCATTAATAGGGGGAATTTAAACGCGATATGAAGCCCGTGGTAATTCAGCAAGTTGCCGCGTTATCAGATAACACCTATCAGCAAAATGTCTCCTTTGCGTTATTCTTAGCGCCGAAGAAAATAATTAGCAGTCTTTCTGGTGGTATCACGGCCTCATGGCAGTGAGGCCGCTGTAAAACAGGAGTTTCTATGAACACCACTTATCGCCTGGCGCTGGCTTTGGCTTTTTCTACCACGCTGCTGACGGCTACCGTTCACGCCAATAGCCTATTGGATTCAGTAAAAAGTGCTGCTGACCAATACAGTAAATCGGGTGATAGCTCATCTTCATTGTCGTCATTGACCGGCTTACTCAATGGCGGCGATAAAGGGCTTAGTGCCAGCACCATGACCAATGCTGCCGGTATATTGCAATATTGCGTACAAAACAATGTCCTGTCGGCCAATGGCACTTCGGCGATTAAAGACCAATTGATGAATAAACTGGGTATCACCAGTACCGAAAATGCCAAGAGCCAGGACTATCAGGAAGGTTTAGGCGGATTACTGAAAACCGGTGAAGGTAAGAGTTTGAATTTGAACGATCTGGGCAGTGAGCAAATCACTGAAAAAATCAAAACCAAAGCCTGTGATTTAGTGCTGAAACAGGGTCAATCGTTCTTGTTGAAATAATAGAATAGGTAATGGCAGAGCGCGGCTTAAGGCTGCGCTTTTCTCAAACAGGATAAAATGGAACAACCGACACTCACCGCAGGTTTAGCGAAACTGCATCACTATTTTGAGCGCTGGCAACTGGCCGCAGACGGTGCGGCATTCCATACACCATCAAGCTGGCTGCAACCGGTACTGTATCGCAACCAACCCGCAATGCTGAAGATTGCGATGACAAAAGATGAGTGTCTGGGCGCACAACTTATGGTGTGGTGGGGAGGCGATGGAGCCGCCCGAGTGTTAGAACAAGAAGAAGATGCCATTCTGCTCGAACGGATTTCCGGGCTGCGGTCGTTGTTAGAGATGGCTCGTGGTGGTCAGGATGACGAAGCCAGCCGGATTATCTGCCGTGTTGTTGCTCGTCTTCACGCACAAGACAGGCCACAACTCCCCGAACTACCCACCTTATCAAGCCAATTTCGATCACTGGAAATCACCGCAAAAACACAGGATGGAATTTTCGCTAATGCGGCATTTATCGCAGAAAAATTACTCACAGAACCACAAGAAATCACTGTTCTACATGGTGATATTCATCATGCCAATATACTTGATGCCGGCCCTCGGGGCTGGCTGGCGATTGATCCTAAAGGTCTGATCGGCGAACGCGGTTTTGACTTTGCCAATATCTTTTGTAACCCCAATTTCGTTGTCGCCACCTCGCCGGGGCGTCTTATCAGGCAAGTAGATATCATCGCGGAAACCGCCGCCCTTGATCGGTGTCGCCTGCTTGCATGGGTCGTCGCATGGGCTGGGCTATCAGCCGCCTGGCATATAGAAAGTGAGGCAAATCCTGATACGGCATTGGCCGTCGCCAATATTGCGCTGAACGCGTTACACAGAGCAAATTCCAATCACAATAACTGACGAGATTAATGAATTTCCAAATACTCCCCGCACTGCGAGGAGTATTCAGAATAACGTTAAATCGCTTTTTCTGATTCAATGCTTTTTTGATTACGACTGACTGCCACTTTGAATAGCCAATATATCAAGCTGGCGGCAACCAGCGAGTTAATGGTTGGAATCCCCCACTCAGTCACCAATCCGATAACACTGCCGACAATACTGGCGATAATGGCAACCCAACCGATAACCGGTGTTTGAGTTTCGTCAGGGAGTTTCCCTTCCAGTCGACTCTTATCCAGAATATTGCGATGAGAGCGCAACACAAAATAGTCCACCAGCATGATGCCGATAATCGGCGGGAATACCACGCCTAGCACTGTAAGGAAGTCCACAAACCGATCCAAAATCCCTAACACGGAAAGTGTCGTACCCAGAACGCCGATAACTAACGTGGTTAAGGTGTATTTCAGTTTTTTCCCGGTCAACCCCTCGACCGCATTGACGATACCGAGGGACGAAGAGTACAGATTAAGGTCATTAACTCTTAATGTTGAGAACACCACCACCAGCAAGCCTGCACCACCCGCGGCCTGAGACATAATAGTCACCACATCAGCTGTTCCCAGCGTTTTAGCAATCAAGATAGCCAGGCCATTGACCACGAACTCCCCGGCCACAATGGTGAAAATCGTCACACCCAACACATGCTTCCCATTTTTGGAATAACGCGTTAGGTCAGGGGTCATCAGGCTTGCCACGATAGCGCCCCCGACAACGATAGTGATACCTGCGCTGATAGACAGAGGATCACCCGGTGGTATCAACTGCATAATTTCATGCAGATTATGCCCGGACAGCGTACTAATAGAGATATAAGCCACCAGCAAAATAAACATCGGAACCGCAATACGTGCGGCGATGCGCAATGCCTTAAAACCAAATGCCACCAAGATAGTCAGCAGGCTACCCGATAAAGCTGCCGCGAATCCGAATCCCAGTTTATTACCCAAAGCGAAATCAAGCGATTTGGCGAAAATAGCGTTTTGTATACCAAACCAACCCAGTAAGCTCACCGCCACCACAATCCCGATCAGTACTGAGCCTAAGCGACCAAAGCCACACCAGCGAGCCAACAGGCTACCGGAGATCCCTTCACGCATACCGGCCAGCCCAAGACCGTAGGTCACCACACCAAATATTATGCTGCCAATAAGGATTGCGGTGAATGCTTCAGTCAGTGTCATGGAGTTACCCAGCACCGCCCCCAGCATAAATTGATCCAGCGCAGTCAACATACCCATGTGAACGATGGCAACGCTTAAAAATGAAACCCTTTTATCCTGCGGCACGCGGCTTAATGGATAGTCTTCAATTTTGATCACGATAAAGTGCACCCTTGTAGTTCAGATAAACTGGATTCCTTTTGCTACCAGTCGATCCGGAATATAATTATCCAAATGTGCAAATTTGCAAAACTCCTCAAACTGTTGCAACGTGTGGACATCAGATTTTTGATAAATAGTATATATTCTGTTTTCTATTGTTTTAGTGCTGATGTTATATATCTTAGCGATCTCTTTAACAGAAAGTCTTTGCAACATTAAAAATATAACGTCAAGCTCAGCGCGGGTAAAAGTTTTACTATTAATTTCGGTGGTCAGGACGCTTGGTTTTTGTTGGTTTATGTATTTGAG
>NZ_JAZGQA010000105.1:0-15800 GCF_048593855.1 Yersinia sp. 2542 StPb PI | reverse complement strand
TTCTATTTAGTTAGTTAAGAAAATAAACAATTATAATTTATAAGGTTATTACTGCGTTTTCGGCGATGCTCACGGTTTCGCCTCTTCTGTGACTCACTACATGGTGCCGGTTAATTAACCATTATCGGCAACAATTTGTTCTGCCCGCAATCTACGGCGGGCTGATATTGTCTGACTGGGAGCTGGTATTATGCCTGTTGCGCTGCTGGCATTGGCACTGAGTGCTTTTGCTATTGGTACCACCGAATTTGTCATTATGGGGCTGCTGCCTCAGGTGGCGGGTGACTTACATATCTCGATTCCAACTGCCGGTTGGTTAATCAGTGGTTATGCGCTGGGAGTGGCAATCGGCGCACCTATCATGGCAGTACTGACCGCAAAGTTGCCACGTAAAAAGACATTATTACTATTAATGGTGATCTTTATTATCGGTAACCTGATGTGTGCTCTGGCATACAACTATGATTTTCTGATGCTGGCCAGAGTGATAACGGCGCTGTGTCATGGTGCTTTCTTTGGGATTGGTGCCGTGGTTGCCGCCAATCTGGTGGCGCCGAATCGACGAGCTTCGGCGGTGGCACTGATGTTTACTGGCCTGACGCTGGCCAATGTGCTGGGCGTGCCCCTAGGGACCGCGCTGGGGCAGGCTTTCGGTTGGCGCTCAACATTCTGGGTGGTTTCAGTCATCGGTTTATTCTCACTGGCCGCCCTTTACAGTAAATTGCCTTCCTCTCAGGAAGAGGCCCCGACCGAACTGCGTAAAGAGATAGCTGCACTGCGTGGAGGGGGAATCTGGCTATCTTTATTGATGACGGTCTTTTTTGCCGCCGCTATGTTTGCTCTCTTTACTTACATCGCCCCCATTCTGACAGAAGTGACGCAGGTTTCAGAACATGGTGTCAGTTGGACATTGTTGCTGATGGGGGTTGGTCTGACATTGGGCAATATTGTTGGGGGGCGGCTGGCCGATTGGCACCTTTCCATCAGTCTGACGATGACTTTCCTGTTAATCGCTCTGTTTTCTGCCTTGTTCAGTTGGACCAGCTATTCATTATTGGCAGCAGAAGTGACACTGTTTCTATGGTCAGCGGCAGCTTTCTCAGCAGTACCTGCACTACAAATCAATGTGGTTACCTATGGTAAAAAAGCACCTAATCTGGTGTCGACCCTGAATATTGCCGCCTTTAATGTCGGCAATGCTTTAGGGGCATGGGTTGGTGGTGTGGTGATTGCTCGTGGGTTAGGTTTAACCGCCGTGCCCTTTGCCGCCGCGGCACTGGCGGTGATGGGGCTGCTACTGTGCCTGTTTACCTTCTCCCGGGCGCGTGCCGGTAAGGTGAACGCTGTTTAGGCCCGTTGCGAAAACTTAATATTGTTGGGTAATCACTTGGGTTAGGCGCTGCTGGAAAGTGATGGCCTGCTGCTTTAAATGCTCGATAAACGTATCTACCAAAGTAGATGATGGGCGATGTTTCGGTTGTATCAGACTGATAGTAAAGGGGATTTCGACGCTGAATGGCCGCACGCACACGCCTTCAGCGCCCCCTTTGCTAATATAGTCTAATGCCGTGAGTGGATTGACAATCGATACCCCCACCCCTTCCCGTACCATGGCGCAGACTGATGCAGCACTGTGAGTTTCCAGCACTAACCTTCGGCTAATGCCTTGTTCAATAAATAGTTTATCCAATAATTGGCGATAGCTGTCGGTAACGGACAAGCTGATAAAGTTTTCACCCTGGAAGTCTTGTGGTGTCAGTAGTGATTTATCCCGCAACGGATGGTCACTGGGCAATACGCAAATCTCATTCACGGTCATCAGGGGATGGCGCAACGTACCGGCAGGAGTCTGGGTGTTTTCTGTCAGACCAAGGTCATGACGCTGAGCTGAAAGCCACTCTTCCAGTAGCGGCGATTCCTGCGGGATGATGCTCAGACTGACTTCCGGGTAGCGGTCAATAAAGGGTTTGCACACGGCGGGTAGCAGCGATTGAGAAAAGACCGGTAGGCAGGCAATAGAAAGCTGCGCCTGTTGGAATTGACGAATACCCTCAGCAGCCTGTCGGATGCGATCAAGACCGTAATAAGAGCGTTGTACCTCTTCAAATAGCCGCAAGCCTTGTACTGTGGGATAGAGGCGGCCACGTACACGCTCGAAGAGTGTTAATTGGACTAATTGCTCAAAGCGGGCCAGTTCACGGCTAACGGTGGGTTGGGATGTCTGGAGTAATAAGGCGGCTTCAGTCAGGTTACCGGTGGTCATGACACCATGAAAAATCTCGATTTGTCGTAGGGAAATGGTGGGCATCACAACACTCCTGAAGTAGCGACGGTTTACTGTAAGCTATATCATAAATGAATAGACTCACGGTAAATAGATATTTTCCTAACAGGTATTCAGTTGCTAATAATGAGGTATCAGCGAAATCATTTTTTTCGCCCAACATATTGATGAACAATTATTAGGAAAAACCTATGCCGCGCACACTTTATGACACCACTTCGGCACTGACTGCCCACAATCTGCTGGCTCTGCCTGAGCAATTTGGCTGCCCGGTGTGGGCGTATGATGGTGAGATAATTGCTCAAATAATCAACAAATTACGAAATTTTGATGTTATTCGTTTTGCCCAGAAAGCCTGTTCGAATATTCATATTCTCGGTTTGATGCGTGAGCAGGGTGTCAAAGTCGATTCAGTCTCGTTGGGTGAGATAGAACGTGCGATACATGCTGGCTTCCAGCCGGGGCAGGAACCGGCCGAGATCGTATTTACCGCAGATCTGCTGGATCAGGCCACGTTATTACGGGTGACTGAATTAAACATTCCGGTCAATGCCGGTTCAATCGATATGCTGGATCAACTGGGGCAACATGCCCCAGGGCACCCCGTTTGGTTGCGGATAAATCCGGGTTTTGGTCATGGTCATAGCCAAAAAACCAATACTGGCGGTGAGAACAGCAAACACGGCATCTGGCATCAAGATTTACCACAAGCTATTGAGAAAATTAAAAAATATGGTTTAACGCTGGTGGGTGTTCATATGCACATTGGTTCTGGTGTTGATTATCAACATCTGGAGCAAGTTTGTGATGCCATGGTTCAGCAGGTGATTGCACTGGGGCAGGATATCAGCGCTATCTCTGCCGGTGGTGGGTTATCGATCCCTTATCAATTTGGTGATGATGAGATTGATACCGAACACTATTATGGCTTATGGAATAAAGCCAGAGAGCAAATTGCCGCCCATCTCGGCCATCCGGTTAGTCTGGAAATTGAGCCAGGCCGCTTTCTGGTGGCCGAGTCAGGTGTTCTGGTGGCGCAGGTGCGGGCTGTTAAAGATATGGGCCGTCGCCACTATGTGTTGGTGGATGCCGGATTTAACGATTTGATGCGGCCAGCAATGTATGGCAGTTATCACCATATTTCGTTGCTGCCTGCTGATGGGCGCGACCTCACATCGGCACCGTTGATTGATACGGTAGTTGGCGGTCCGCTGTGCGAGTCAGGTGATGTATTCACTCAGGAAGCGGGTGGTGGATTGGAAACCCGCGCATTGCCCGCCGCTAAAATTGGTGATTATTTGGTATTCCACGATACCGGGGCTTATGGTGCGTCGATGTCTTCGAACTACAACAGCCGCCCATTATTGCCGGAAGTGCTGTTCGAACAGGGGCAGCCGCGCTTAATTCGCCGTCGGCAAACCATTGAAGAACTTATTGCATTAGAGCAGATTTAACGACTTTGTTATCAAAAGGATAGGTTGAATTAGCTTATACAAAAAAGTCCTCAGCCGATAGCCAGAGACATAACTCAAGGCTATCGGTTACCTGCATTTGATCCTATTTGCATTTGATACAAACGTCCTCAGCGGTAATAGGGCCCCGGTACCACCGAATCACGTAATTTTAACTCACCGATGAAGGGGGGCAGCGGTAGCACCGGTTTGCCCGCAATCAGCTTCAACGCCTGAGTAATGGCGGCTTCAATCATCGCATCAATCGGCAGATACACAGTTGAGAGTGCCGGTTGCAGGTAAGGTGCGGTAGGTTCGTCATCAAAACCAAATAACGAAACATCTTGTGGTAGCTTTTTCCCCGCCTGATTAAGGGCTTTCATCGCCCCGATAGTCATATCATCATTGTAGATAAACAGCGCGCTGAAGCTAATATCGCGTGCCAATAGTGCCTGACATCCTTGATAACCGTCAGGTACGCCACTATCGCCATGGATAATCAGATCTTCATTCAGCGCGATTCCGTGCGCCTCCAGCGCTTGCTGATAACCGGCAAGGCGGGATTGGGCCGTGGAGGTGGTGATTGGCCCGGTAATATAGGCAATATCACGATGCCCTTGCTGTATCAGATAATTAACCGCATTAAATGCAGCTTGTTGCTGTTCGAAGAACACACAGCGCTCACGGGCCAGGGGTAAATCACGATTAATAACCATCAAGGGGGCGGCTACGTTGGCAAGCAATTGCATTAAATCAGCTTCAGACATTGAGCGAGTGTAAAGAATAATGGCATCACAGCAACGGTCAGCCAGTAACTGAACTGCCTGCTGTTCGCCTTGTGGCGTATCGTGGCCATCTGTCACGATCAAATGCTTACCACTGGCTTCAATCAGTTTCGCAGCCTGCTGGAGTAAACGACCAAAGTAGGGGCCTTCAAAGTTCGAAACCACTAACCCGATGCTGTTGGAGCTTCTGTTGGCCAGTGATTGTGCTAGAAAATTAGGGCGGTAACCCAGTTCGTCCATCGCCTTAAACACCGCCTCACGGGTGCTTTCCTTCACCTGCCCGGTGCCGTTTAATACCCGGGAGACAGTGGCCTTGGAAACACCGGCGCGCAAAGAGACATCCAACATGGTAATCATCAATCGTAAACCTCTTGGCTGGGTAGCTATTGCCCCAGTCGGCCCGTGTCATAACACCATAACAGCCGGGCGTGGCACTCTCGTTGGGTGCGGCGTAGTGGGCGATTTTTGTGGCATAACTGCCGGATATCGCGGCAGTTATGCATAGCGCAGGCGGGTTGCAGCTCTTTGTTATCGACAGTTCTCAGTCATCTGCGGGCGTTTGCGGGCTGGCGACAGAATGGCGGCGGACCAGCGTTGGGCTGAACATATTGGTGATTTCTGGCAACGGGGTATGGTTGGCCAGCGCCAGCGCCAATTCTGCGGCCTGTGTCGCCATCGCAACGACCGGGTAGCGGATGGTGGTCAGCCGGGGGCGCAGATAACGAGAAATTAATACATCATCAAAACCAATCAGTGAGATCTCTTGCGGCACTTCGATGCTGTTGTCGCTGAGAACAGACAATGCGCCAGCAGCCATGGAGTCGTTATAACAGGTAACTGCCGTGAAGTGTCTACCACGGCCGAGCAGGTCGGTCATGGCCTGTTCGCCGCCAATCTCATCTGGTGTACCGTAGGATATTAAGCGGTCATCAACCGGAATCTCAAACTCTTTTAGTGCGTCCAAATAGCCTTGTAGGCGATCAATGGCATCGGAAATTTGGTGATTAGAGCAAATAATAGCGATGCGTTTATGCCCTTGCTGAATCAGATGGCGGGTTGCCAACCAGGCACCATAACGGTCATCTAATGCGACACAGCGGGTTTCGAAACCCGGTAATGTGCGGTTAATCAACACCATACCGGGGATCTGTTCCATTAATGATGTCAATTCTTCATCGGACAGTTTTTTGGCATGAACCACCAGGGCGGCACAACGATGGCGAATCAGTTGTTCGATGGCCTGACGCTCTTTCTCTTCGTCATGGTAACCGTTACCAATCAGCAAGAAATTTCCGGTGGCATAGGCCACTTGTTCGACAGCTTTGACCATCGATCCAAAGAATGGATCTGACACATCAGAAACAATCATGCCTACCGTTTCAGTTGATTGCTGGGCCAGCGCCCGCGCATTGGCGTTCGGGTGATATTGCAGTTGTTCCATGGCGTTACAGACCGCCATACGTGATGTCTCACTGGCCTTGGGAGAATTATTGATAACACGAGATACCGTCGCGACGGAAACACCCGCCAGCTTGGCAACATCCTTAATAGTGGCCATTTTTCTTCCAGAGATTTTCAGGGTAATCGCTTACATCACTCAGTTTTGCGGAAAACGGTGTTGCCCGCAAGGGGGGAAGATCGCAACTTGGTGAGAAAAAATCACAGAAACAGCAATTAGCACGATTACCTGTGGTTTTCGCAAGCCACAGGTTTCGATTTGACCTGCCTTGGTTAACCCAGCGCATTAAATGAAACGGTTAGTACAAAACGATTATGTTTAGTCGAAATTGTGCTTTGGTCTTACTGCCCGCTGAATGTTATTTTTATGATCTATTTAATTGCCTGAGATAGCCATGTCCATCATCCGTTACCCCCAGCTTGCCCACTGGGGCGCTTTTACCGCTGTTGTTGAAGATGGCAAACTGATCCGTTGCGAGCCATTTGCCAATGATCCCAACCCTTCTCAGTTGTTGGAATCCATTACACCCATGGTTTATTCCGATAAACGTATTCGCAAACCGGCGATACGCCGATCGTGGTTACAGCAGCGAGAGAAAAGTGATCGAACTTTGCGTGGTCGGGAAGACTTTGTTGAGGTGGAGTGGGAGGTCGCGCTGGATTTAGTGGCGCAAGAGAATCGCCGGGTCAGGGACCGTTATGGCCCGTCAGGGATATTTACCGGCTCCTATGGTTGGTCTTCTGCCGGGCGTTTACATCACGCGCGTTCATTAGTCCGGCGTTTCTATTTCAGCGGCGGCGGTGGGGTTGATCAACTGGGCAACTACAGTTGGGGCTCGGCACAGTTTTTTCTGCCTTATGTGATTGGTACTTTTAGCCCGTTGACCGGCAGGGTGACATCATGGCCGAGTGTGGTTGAGCATTGTGAACTGTTTATTGCGTTCGGCGGGTTGGCACTGAAAAACGCTCAGGTCTCTTCCGGCGGGTCGGCGGAACATTCATTAAAACCCTGGTTGGAAAAACTGGCACAAAAAGGCACGCCAGTGATTAACATCAGCCCGATGCGGGATGATTGCCCGGCATTTGTGAATGCTGAATGGATACCGATTCGTCCCAATACAGATGTAGCACTGATGCTGGCGCTGGCTTATGAAATCCAACGTGTTGACGGGCAGGATGAGGCTTTCCTGGCTACTCATTGTGTGGGCTATGAGCAATTAGCTGATTACATTCGTGGGGTGAATGACGGTATTGCTAAAACACCTGAGTGGGCCAGCGAGATTACCGGTATTCCCGCACCAAGAATTACCCAGTTAGCCCAGCAACTTATCGGTGTTCGCAGTTTTATGACCTGCTCCTATTCAGTACAGCGCGCACACCGTGGTGAGCAACCTTACTGGATGATGATTGCCTTATCAGCCATGCTGGGGCAAGTGGGGCTGCCCGGCGGTGGCTTCTCATTTGGTCATGGATCGATGAACGGTGTGGGTAACCCGCGGATAGACACGCCGGGGCCAAGTATGCCGGTGGGTAAAAATCCATCTGGGTTGGCTATTCCAGTGGCCCGCATTTGTGACATGTTGCTGCAACCGGGGCAGCCGTATCAGTTCCAAGGGGAAACCCATACCTATCCCGATATTCATTTAGTGCATTGGGCTGGCGGCAATCCATTCCACCATCATCAGCAATTGAACCGGCTGGTGGAGGGGTGGCAAAAGCCGGACACCGTGATTGTGCAGGATATCTGGTGGACACCTGCGGCTAAAATGGCCGATATCGTGCTGCCAGTGACCAGTTCGCTGGAACGTAATGATATCGGTGGCTCGTCACGCGATCGCTATGTATTGGCGATGCATCAGGCGATTGCGCCACAACATCAGGCCCGTAACGATTTTGATATTTTTGCTGATTTGGCCGAACGACTGGGTTATCGCAGTGAATTTACCGAAAATAGAGATGAAATGGCCTGGATTCGACATATCTACCAGGAGTGCGGAGTGGCACAACAGCCACACGGGGTGGAATGGCCTGATTTTGAATCTTTTTGGCAACGGGGCCATGTTGATTTACCTGCTCCGCCAAAGGAGTTCGTGTTCTTTGATGCTTTTCGCGAAAACCCACAGACTAATCCGCTGCAAACGCCAAGTGGCAAAATTGAGCTGTTCAGTGAGAAAATCGCCAGCTATCACTATGAGGATTTTGCGCCTCATGCCGAGTGGCAACCACCGGTTGAGTGGTTAGGGGCACCACAGGCTGAGCAGTGGCCGCTGCATCTGATCTCTATTCAACCCGAGGATCGTCTGCATAGCCAACTTGATCCGGCGCCATTGGCGCAAGGGAATAAAACCGCCGGCCGTGAAACGTTGTATATGCACCCACAAGATGCAGCCAAACGTGACATTACTGAGGGCAGTCAGGTTCAGGTCAGCAACTTACGGGGTCATTGTCTGGCGGGAGTGCGTATTACTGATGGTGTCACTCAAGGGGTAGTGTTAATGGCAACAGGGGCCTGGTTTGATCCCGGTTTCGGCGGCAAGCAACATAAAGTTGAACAATCAGGTAACCCCAACGTTCTGACGCTAGACATTGGTACCTCGCGTTTAACTCAAGGCCCGAATGCAATGAGTTGTCTGGTTGAGGTGGCGCGATACTAATTTTATCTTAGCGAGGCTTAGGGTGTTGCCGGTGGGATAGCGGCAGCACCCATTATTTTGGCAATGCACCTCAATGAATTACAAACCTATTTCGTCTTTCTGACAATGTTCACTACTGGTTACACTTTGCACGTAAATGTTGCGATTGCTTGCTGGCTGTGGCTTCACTGAAACGGATACAGTATTCATCCCAGAGGTATTAATTGGTGAGTAATCAACATACGCTGTGTGTTAAAAGCCAGTTTTTTATTTGCACCAACCTACGCAGATGCGTAGGTTTTTTTTTATTTCTTCCTGCTGCTGTGATTATCAGCCTCCTGTTAGCAATATTTTAGCCACTATTATAGTATTCTCTCTTTTTCATATTCATTGTCTTATAGGGAAATAAACATGGGTTATCGCTTATTGCGTGCTCTTTTTCGTCGATTATTTCGTGTCACCATTGATGGTGTGACGGATCAGTTTACCCATCAAAAACTGATAATTACGCCGAATCATGTCTCTTTCCTTGATGGGGCTTTGCTCGCATTATTTCTGCCGATCAAGCCGGTTTTTGCGGTCTATACCAGTGTTTCTGAGAGCTGGTATATGCGCTGGCTAAAACCTTATATCGATTTTGTCGCACTGGACCCTACCAAGCCAATGGCTATCAAACATTTGGTCAGGATGGTAGAACAAGGCAGGCCAGTCGTGGTGTTCCCTGAAGGGCGTATTACCGTAACCGGCTCATTGATGAAAATCTATGATGGTGCTGCATTTATTGCCGCCAAATCAGGCGCTACGGTCGTCCCAATCCGTTTGGAAGGGCCAGAATTTACTCATTTTGGGCGTTTGGGTGATGTGCTCAAACTCCGCTGGTTCCCAAAAATCAGCATTCATGTTTTGCCTGCGACCACGTTACCCATGCCGCAAGCGCCGCGTGCCCGTGACCGTCGGGTGTTGGCGGGTGAACACTTACACGCCATTATGATGGCCGCGCGTATGGCTATTGTGCCACGGGAAACGCTGTTTGAAGCGTTGTTATCGGCACAAACTCGTTATGGGCGTTTTAAACCCTGTATTGAGGATGTTTCATTTAAAGAAGACAGTTATCAAACGCTACTGAAGAAAATCCTCGGTGTCAGCCGTATCCTGCAACGCTTCACCGCGCAGGGCGAGCATGTTGGGATGTTATTACCGAATGCGACGATTACTGCGGCGGCGATCTTTGGTGCTTCTCTGCGTGGCCGTATTCCGGCAATGCTTAATTACACTTCGGGTGCCAAAGGGTTGAAGAGTGCAATTACTGCGGCGTCGTTGAAAACCATCGTCACCTCGCGCCAGTTTTTGGAAAAAGGCAAACTGACACATTTGCCCGAACAGGTTACTGAGGCAAATTGGGTCTATCTGGAAGATTTAAAAGATACGGTTACGCTGGCAGACAAATTGTGGATTTTATTCCATTTATGCTGTCCGCGCCGGGCGATGTTGCCACAACAGGCGGATGATAGCGCACTGATTTTGTTCACTTCCGGCTCGGAGGGGAACCCAAAAGGCGTGGTACATTCTCACGCAAGTATATTGGCTAACGTTGAGCAGATCCGCACCATTGCCGATTTCACCCCGCGTGATCGCTTTATGTCTTCGCTGCCGCTGTTCCATGCTTTCGGCCTGACGGTGGGGTTATTCACTCCGCTGATGACCGGTAGCCGAGTATTCCTTTACCCCAGCCCGCTGCATTATCGGGTGGTACCAGAATTGGTGTATGACCGTAACTGCACCGTGCTGTTTGGCACGTCAACTTTCTTGGGCAACTATGCTCGCTTTGCTCATCCTTATGATTTTGCTCGGTTGCGTTATGTGGTGGCTGGGGCTGAAAAACTGGCTGATAGCACCAAACAGATTTGGCAGGACAAATTCGGCATTCGTATTCTGGAAGGGTATGGCGTCACCGAATGTGCGCCGGTAGTGGCGATTAACGTGCCGATGGCAGCGAAAGTGAATACCGTTGGGCGCATTCTTCCTGGTATGGAGGCGCGCTTGATAACTGTGCCGGGAATCGAGCAAGGTGGGCGTTTACAATTGCGCGGCCCCAATATTATGCGCGGTTATCTGCGCGTAGAGCATCCGGGGGTGTTGGAACAACCGGCGGCGGAGAATGCTCAGGGTGAGCGTGAGGAGGGTTGGTACGATACCGGTGATATTGTCACCCTCGATGAACGGGGGTTCTGCGCCATTCGCGGGCGGGTGAAGCGTTTTGCCAAATTAGCCGGTGAAATGGTATCACTGGAGAGTGTCGAACAACTGGCATTACGTATCTCGCCCGAGGGGCAACATGCCGCAGCGGCTAAAACCGACAGCGCCAAAGGAGAAGCACTGGTGCTGTTTACCACTGACAGTGAAATTACCCGCGAACGGCTGATTAAAGCCGCACGTGAGGGTGGGGTGCCAGAACTGGCAGTTCCACGTGATATCAGAGTAGTGAAAGCATTACCCCTACTGGGGAGTGGTAAACCTGACTTTGTTACGTTAACTAAAATGGCACAAGATGCGGAGATGAGCGAATGAGTCAGCAAGCATTGTCAGATAAGCCTTTGCTCTCCAGAGGAATGATCGCCGTACTTGGCGCTCAGTTTTTCTCAGCTTTTGGTGATAATGCACTGCTTTTTGCCACCTTGGCATTAATTAAGCAGCAGTTATATCCCGACTGGAGCCAGCCTATCTTGCAAATGGCCTTTGTGGCCACTTATATCATCCTGGCTCCGTTTGTCGGGCAAGTGGCTGATAGCTTTGCCAAAGGGCGAGTGATGATGGTCGCGAATGGCCTGAAGTTGGCGGGTGCATTAGTTATCTGTTTTGGTCTGAATCCATTTCTTGGTTACAGCCTGGTTGGAGTAGGGGCTGCGGCTTATTCACCAGCTAAATATGGCATCTTGGGAGAAATCACTTCCGGCGAGCAGTTGGTTAAAGCCAACGGCATGATGGAGGCATCAACCATTGCGGCTATTTTACTCGGTTCAGTCGCCGGTGGGGTGCTGGCTGATTGGCATCTGATCGCGGCATTGAGTGTCTGTGCGCTGGTGTATGCCATTGCGGTGGTGGCTAATCTATTTATCCCACATCTGGCTGCTGCCCGAACCGGCAGCTCATGGCGGCCACGGGCCATGACCGGCAGTTTTTTTGCCGCATGCCGCATTCTGTGGCGGGATGGCGAAACTCGCTTCTCACTGGCGGGGACCAGCCTGTTCTGGGGCGCAGGGGTCACGTTGCGCTTCCTACTGGTGCTATGGGTGCCGGTAGCATTGGGGATTGCCGATAACGCAACCCCGACGCTGTTAAATGCCATGGTGGCGATTGGGATTGTGATTGGCGCGGGTGCTGCGGCACGTTTCGTGACACTTAAAACAGTAAAACGCTGTTTACCGGCGGGGGTATTAATTGGTGTGGTGGTGGCGGCATTCTCACTGCAACACAGTATGCCAATGGCCTATTTACTGTTGATTATTATCGGGATCTTAGGCGGTTTCTTTGTCGTACCGCTCAATGCCTTGTTACAAGAGCGCGGCAAACAAAGTGTGGGCGCCGGGAATGCCATTGCAGTGCAAAATCTGGGTGAGAATACCGCAATGTTGTTGATGCTGGGGCTCTACTCGGTGGTAGTAAAACTGGGCGCGCCAGTCGTCGCGGTTGGCGTTGGTTTCGGTGTGCTCTTCGCGCTGGCGATTGCGTTGCTATGGGGCTGGCAGTGGCAGCAACTGCGCCGTAAAGCGGCTAAATGATGGGATAATAGTCAATATCAATGCCGCCGAGTGCGGCATTATTTATTGTCAGTAGTCTAAGGCCGCATTAGCGGCCTTTTTGCTATTTAAACCCAACTGAATTTAAGGTGCAGGGAAGGTAAAGCGGGTGTGGATTTCTTCCAATGCATTAAGCACCTCCTGCTCCAGAACGACATTCTGGCTATCAATATTACTTTTCAGTTGTTCCAGTGTGGTTGCACCTAACAAGGTACTGGCCACAAACGGTTGCTGGCGAACGAAAGCCAGCGCCATCTGTGCGGGGTCCAGCCCATGACGTTTTGCCAGTGCCACATATTCCGCTACCGCTAACTCGGATTGTGGCCCGGTATAACGTGTAAAACGGCTGAACAATGTATTCCGTGCGCCGGTAGGTTTTGCGCCATTAAGGTATTTGCCGCTCAGGGTGCCGAAGGCCAGGCTGGAATAAGCCAATAGCTCAATGCCTTCATGTTGGCTTATCTCGGCCAAACCAACTTCAAAGCTGCGGTTAAGCAGGCTGTAGGGGTTCTGTATTGAGACAATACGCGGTAAATCATGTTTTTCTGCCAGTTGCAGATAGCGCATCACCCCCCATGGGGTCTCATTTGATACACCGATATAACGGATTTTCCCTGCCCGCACCTGCTCATTCAGGGCTTCCAGTGTTTCAAGCAAGGTGACCACAGCAGTATGTTCGCTGTAGCGATAATTCAATTTACCAAAACAGTTGGTTTCACGTTGTGGCCAATGTAACTGATAAATATCGAGATAATCAGTATTGAGGCGTCTAAGGCTATCTTCCAACGCGATGCGGATATTTTTCCGGTCCAGTGCCATATTGGGGCGAATCGGTTGATCGCTGCCGCGTGATGGCCCGGAGACTTTGCTGGCTAAAATGATTTTGTCACGCTCACCGCGTGCTTTTATCCAGTTACCAATGTATTGCTCAGTTAACCCTTGGGTTTCTGGCCTTGGGGGCACTGGGTACATTTCTGCGGTATCGATCAAGTTAATACCGGCCGCAACGGCGTAATCCAGTTGCGCATGGGCATCGGCTTCACTATTTTGTTCACCAAATGTCATGGTGCCCAGACCCAGCAGGCTGACTTCTAATGAACTGTGGGGGATACGATGATATTGCATTGCCGACCTTCCTTAATGTCTGAAATTATCAGGCCATACCTTTGGTAGTTGGTATTGCAGCGTCGTTAGCTACGCCCACGCACCCGAATTCTCTATTTGAATAACTGCTTCAGGATGTGTTCGTTTGGCCTTACTGAAACACCAATTTTTTGGGTATAAGTAAAACTTGCCTTATTCGACTATATCGAAGCACCGCAGTTGGGGGAAGCGTGTAAGGGAAAAGTACAGAAAAAAGTGGGAAACGGGGCCGTGAACTGCCCCTGGAAGATGTTGAACCCGCTATCTTGCAAGTGTACTGCTCAGCCCATCCTTGGGCCTCTCTAGTGCAAGCAGCCTTCTCGCACCTTTAAATCTATTGAGTAGATATTTTTTTATCAGTCGGCTTACTCTTTTTTCCGCGCATCAAATTCAGGGTTTCAACCCCCATTGAGAAGAACATAGCGAAGTAAATGTAGCCTTTTGGAATGTGGATCTGGAAACTTTCTAACATCAGCGTGAAGCCGACCAATATCAGGAAAGAGAGCGCCAGCATTTTGACTGATGGATGGCGATTAACAAACTCACCAATTGGTCTGGCAGCAAACATCATCACCCCGACAGAAATAACCACGGCAGCCATCATAATAAACAGATGATCTGACAGCCCAACTGCTGTTATCACTGAATCCAGACTAAAGATGATATCCAACAGCATAATTTGCACGATAGCCGCAAAGAAAGAGCTGACATTACTGGTGTGTTCAGTATCGCTCCCCTCAATGGTTTCATGAATTTCCTTGCTGGCTTTCCAGATAAGGAATAATCCCCCTAACAACAGGATCAAGTCCCGCATCGAGACACCGTGGCCTGCCACTGTAAACAGAGGTTCGGTCAGGCGGATAACCCAGGCAATAGAAGCAAGTAATGCGAGACGCATTAACATGGCCCCAGCCAAGCCAATACGGCGGGCTCTGTTTTGTTGCGCTTTAGGTAATTTTGCGACCACCAAAGAGAGGAAAATAATATTGTCTATCCCAAGAACAATCTCCAGGATAGTCAGCGTGCCTAGCGCCAACCAGGCATTTGGATCGGCAACCCATTCAAACATTGCGCCTATACACCTTACGGAAACACAAAAATACAATTATACGCTTTTATTTATTAATCGGAACAGAGTCAAAGTAATTGGTGTTGTAGTAGGGCGTCTAGCGCACCGGTTACAACAAGAAATGACGGGCCAGCATCGGGCCAGTAAAGGTCTTTTTCAGATAAAAACCACGGGGTAGTGTCATGATCGGTTGCCCTTTTTCACCGATGGCTTCAGTTAACGCACGGCTATTGGCGGCCTTCGGGCGCAATTGGAGTACCTCACCGTGGCGAGCGGTGATGGTTTCTACTTTGCCAAGAACGATAAGGTCCATTAACTCTTCCCAGTCACGCCGCAGTAGTTCTTCTTCTTGCGCATTCGGGCTCCATAATAAAGGCGCGCCGACTCTACGTTCCGCGAGCGGGATCTGCCGCTCTCCTTCTACGGGTACCCACAATACTCGGGCCAGTTTATGCCGCACATGGCTGCTTTCCCAAGTGATGCCACTGTTGCCGGTCAGGGGGGCGACACAAACAAAGGTGGTCTCCAATGGTTTGCCCTGAGCGCTGATAGGTATGGTTTTCAGCTCAATGCCGATGTCGGCAAAGTCCTGTTCAGGTTTACTGCCAGCACTGGCCCCCAAATAAAACTCCAGCAACATACCAACCCAGCCTTTTACCCGCTTTAAGTCCGCCGGAATAACCCATTGAGCACGCGCTGCCAATTCGCCAAGGGTAAAACCTGACAAAGCTTGAGCACGTTGAAAAAGTTGATGTTCATCAGTGGGTGGTGCTGGTGGCAGTGAATAAACAGACATGGGGGATAAACCTGCTAAAGTCGGTTAAAAAACAAGCTGAATTAAAAGTGACGGTAGATGTATTGTTATGCATTGTGGATGGAATGAATAATAGCATGATTTAACGGAAGTTTTCTTTCCTCCCACCGATGAAATACTTTTATTCTGATTATCTTGTGCACCTACTGACAGCGATAATGAACAGGATCTTACACCTATTTATCCACAGATTTATGGGATAACCCCAATAAATCCCGATCACTGGTTCAATTTACAGCCTTGACGACGGCTTTTTTTGCGAGTTTTACTCTTTTTTGCATAACTTTGACGCATTATCTGTGGATAAAAACTACATTGATGGATCTTTAGCCAGCTACAGATCCAAAACGGAGATAGATCACATAT
>NZ_JAZGQA010000104.1:0-15801 GCF_048593855.1 Yersinia sp. 2542 StPb PI | reverse complement strand
TAATATAACAATTGATTTAAACACCATACTCAGGGGCTTCGGCCCCTGAATTTTATGACGAAATGCCCGCAATGGTAAAAACAAGCAGATCGTAACAACACCGTCTTCCCTGCGCCAAAATAAGCAGCCATGTAAGCTTGGACCGTGCCATCCCTGCCACGAATGCTATATCTTGTGCCAGCCCTCCCACCCGAGCCGACATCGTCGCGGTTTGTTAGCAGTCTGAGGAGCTTAACGCTCTTTTTATGTTTTCAACATCGCAGTCACTGCCGCTAACGTGCTGCCCATAACCAATGAGGTGTGGCCTCTTGTTGTATAGTTGTCTCACTTAACTGTTTATCCAACAAGATATGGCGACAGTGGGTTTCCTGCTGTAGCGCCGCCACCAGCTCAGCGGCATGGGACACCACAATCACCTGGGTATGTTGTGCCGCCTGCCCAATCAACCGCGCTAATGGCTGTAACAGATCAACATGCAGGCTGATTTCGGGTTCGTTCAGGATCATCATTTCGGGAGGACGTGGCGATAGCAATGCCGCCACCAGCAATAAATAACGTAAGGTACCGTCTGATAGCTCTGCGACCTTGAGTGGCCTTAACAAACCTTGCTGTGACAGCAGCAACTCAAAATTGGGTTCAATAGCCAACGTAGTACCGGGAAAAGCATCTGTAATGGTATGCGTGAGTGCATCGGTATCCCCGATCTCTCTGATCGTTTGTAACGCTGCGGCCAAGTCCGCACCATCACTGGCCAGTACCGGTGTATAAGTTCCCACTTGAAGCTGGCGAGCTGGCGCATGACGGTCGGTACGCAGATTGTCATAAAAACGCCAGGCCCGCATCCGTTCGCGCATAAGCAGAATCTCTGGGGCATCACGGGGGTCTGTGCTGTGGGTCATCATACTGTCATAGGCCGCTAACCCGTGATATGCCTCGCGCCAAATTCCGCGCTCATCACGGATGCGGACCCGCGGGCCTCGCCGCTCAGCAAAAAGCGCATTATTGTTCAGGGTATCGCCACACCACAGGCTTTCAATCTTGATTTCAGGATCCAACGCAAAAAATGACCTGCGCGGTGTGGGGAGACCCAGATCGATAGCATAACCATAGTCCGCGCCAGCAAAGCCCAATTTGAGGCTCACGGGATGATGGCGAGTGGTACCTTCAATCGGTTGTTCTCCTGATTTCATCGACTTGGAAAACGACGCGGGTCCCGCCCAGAGGGTTGATTGTAACCCGCCCTCCGCCGCCAATGATTGGATAACCTGCCCCTGACCAATATCTGATAGCAACCGGAGCGCTCGATAAAGACTGGACTTGCCACTGCCATTTACGCCGGTAATGACATTCAATTGCCCCAATTCAAGTACCACATCGCGTAACGAACGGTAGCCAGAGATAGCAAGCCGAGTGATCATCATTCTTCCTTCTTCAACAAAAAATCTTAATTTGCGAAACACTGATTATATACACAGTGGTATTGAATGACCCATCTTGTCTTTACCTCGTTTAGGCACTGTTTACGGTTTTGTGATCGGTGTCTTGCATATCGCTGCCGTTTTATTGCCGTTCAATCACTCAATTTAGTGCCACAGAAACCGGTTACAGAAACCGGTTGCATAAATAACGTTTTCCCTAATACACTGAGGATAGAGATTTTATCAAACACCCTTTTTATCCATTACATGAGAGTGATTTTATGTCTGCTTTCCCGAAAAATTTCCTGTGGGGTGCCGCCAGCGCCGCTTATCAAGTTGAAGGTGCCTATGATACTGATGGTAAAGGCCCTTCTATCTGGGACACCTTTGCACATCTGCCCGGTACCACCTATCAGGGAACCAATGGTGATGTTGCTGTCGACCACTATCATCGTTTCCGCGAAGATGTGGCACTGATGGCGGAGATGGGCATGAAAAGTTATCGTTTTTCAATTTCATGGCCGCGTTTGTTGCCAACAGGCCGTGGGGAGGTGAATGCCGCGGGAGTTAAATTCTACAGTGAATTGATCGATGCATTGCTGGAACACAACATCGAGCCGATGATTACGCTCTATCACTGGGATTTGCCGCAAGCCTTGCAAGATGAAGGGGGTTGGGAAACCCGCAGCACCACCGATGCTTTTGAAGAATATGCACGTTTGTGTTATCAGCACTATGGTGATCGAGTCAAGCTCTGGTCAACGTTCAACGAGACCATCTGTTTTATTGGTTTTGGCTATATTACTGGCGGTCATCCGCCGGGCGTCCAGAACCCTGCCCGTGCTATCCAAGCCTGCCATCACGTTTTTGTCGCTCACGCCAAAGCGGTTGCAGCATTTCGTGCCAGCGGTATCGACGGGACAATAGGTTTTGTGAATGTCCTGCAAACCAACACGCCACTGAGTGATTCCGCCGAAGATATCGCCGCATTTCGCTTAGCTGAAGGGATCTTTACCCATTGGTTATATGATCCAGTATTAAAAGGCGAGTATCCTGCTGAATTTCTGGCACAGACCCAGGCCATTTGGGGTGTTCCACAATTCGCCCCCGATGATGATGCCCTGTTACGTAACAATATCTGTGACTTTATTGGGTTGAACTACTATAAGCGTGAAACTATTGCTGCCAATAACCAAGAAACGCATCTGACCATGAATACCTCAGGTGAAAAAGGTTCCGGTCATCAACAAGGGAGTGAGTTCGGCTTCAAAGATTTGTTTAAATTTGTCCGCAATCCTAACGGGATTTATACCGACTGGGATTGGGAGATTTACCCACAGGGCCTTACCGAAGGCATCATGAATATCAAGGCGCGCTATGGTGACATCCCTATCTATATCACTGAAAATGGCTTGGGTGCTAAAGACCCAATCATTGAGGGCGAAGTGGTTGATGATGACCGGATTGATTACCTGCGTCAGCATATTGTGGCAATTGAAGATGCCATCAAGCAAGGTGCAGATGTCCGTGGTTACTATCCGTGGTCATTTATCGATCTACTCAGTTGGTTGAATGGCTTCCAGAAGCAATATGGTTTTGTTTATGTTGACCATCAGAAACAACTGGCGCGTCAGCGTAAAAAAAGCTTCTTCTGGTATCAAGGGGTGATTAAAACCAACGGTGACAAGTTGTAATCACGCACTGTATGGCTGGTGATAGCTGGGTGAGAGATTCTCACCCAGCGTTATTTTAAGCGAGATTAATAACCCACAGTCGCGATGCATTACTCAGTTTGTAACCGCCACAACCGTGCATAGGCTCCTTCCTGAGCAAGTAGCGCCTGATGACTGCCTTGTTCCAATACTTGCCCGTTTCCTAATACCAAAATACGATGACATTGGCGCAATGTATTCAATCGATGAGCAATGCAGATGACGGTGCGATTACGGATAATTTCTGGTAACTGGCGCATAATTGCCGCCTCAGATTCATAATCCAGAGCACTGGTGGCTTCATCAAGAATCAGTATTTTAGGATCTGCCATTAGCGCCCTCGCCAGAGCAACTCGCTGCCGCTGCCCGCCAGACAGCATACTCCCTTTTTCCCCCACCTGGGTTTGATAGCCCTGCGGTAGAGCCATAATAAAATCATGCACCCCCGCCTGCCGGGCAATCGACTCAACCAGGGTATCATCAGCATTAGGCCGGCACTGGCAGATGTTGTCCCGCAGGCTACCAGAGAACAAGATGCTATCTTGCAGTACCACACTCATTTGGCGGCGTAATGCCGTGGCATCGGTAATCGCCAAGTCCTGCCCATCTATCAGAATCTGCCCATGTTGAGGAATATATAACCGCTGTAGTAACTTCGTTAGCGTTGATTTGCCACAGCCGGATGGCCCGGTAATACCAATAAACTCGCCACCGGCAATATCTAAATTGAGATTTTGTAAAACTTCGGTGGTATCTGATCGATAGCGAAAACGCACCTGTTTAAATGTCAACCGCCCGGAGCACCCATGACTTGATGATAATCCGGTGCAGCCCGGCTCGGTTGGATAATCCAAAATGGTACCAATCCGTTTCAGGGCGACTTGCGTATGGTGGAAATCTTGCCATATCTGAGCCAAACGTAAAATGGGTTGAGTTACGTAACCCGAAAACATTGAAAAAGCAATGAATTGACCTGGGCTTAACCCCCCTGCCAGTACCAATTTAACGCCAAACCACAACACTATAGCTGAGGTGACTTTATTGATAAGTGTAATACCTTGCTCAGCAATATTTGCCATCCTCATGCCAGCAAATGATGCCCGCACATAGCGGGCTAATGACTGCTGCCAGCTACGATTAAACTGGCTTTCGGTGGCAGTGGTTTTTATCGTTTCCAACCCGCTAATCGCTTCAGTTAAAAACGACGTATTATCTGCACTGGCTTCATATTGACGCTCAACCCGCTGACGTAAAACACCGCCAATGGCCCACCAAAACAGGAGGTAACAGATCAGAGAGAACAGAACTATCCATGTCAGTTGGCTGCTATAACAAAACATCACAATTATAAATGTACCAACAAAGATCAGGTCCAATAACATGGTTAATGCAGACCCGGTCAGAAAACTGCGAATCTGCTCCATTTCTTGTACTTTGGCGATAGTTTGCCCTGTCTGCTGTGCGCCAAAATAAGCCAGGGGCAACCCCAGTAAATGGCGATAAAGGCGGGTGTTAAGTTCGGCCCCAACTCGGCTGGAGAGATGTGAGAACAGCCAGCCACGCAAGAAGGTGTAACAGGGTTCGGCAATTGCCAATGCTATCATGGCGCAGCCCAATACCATTAAGCTCCCGACGCCGCGGCTCACTAAGACTTTGTCGATCACCGTTTCAAATAGCATTGGCGTCACCAGTAAAATAGCCTGTAATAACAGTGACACTAAAACGATATTACATAATTGATGGCGATATTTAGTAATAACCGGAATAAACCAACCAAAGCCAAAAGCGGCTTTTTTCGGTCCCTGTAACTCTGCTTTCGCCAATAAAATAGCGTCACCACGCCACAAGCAGGCCAGTGCCTGCTGGCTTATTTGCTGCTGCTGGCCAGTGGCGGCAAAATAAACCACCGCACCCTGTTCATTCAGCGCCAGTAGTACATACCACTGATTCTCATCACTGAATAAAATAGGCAGCGCCAGATGTTTCAAACGGTCATATGACTGACTGACTTTTCTGGCCCGCAAGCCAATCCAACCGGCACCACGACACAGCGCAATGTAATCTATTTTTTCCGGCGCTAATCCGAGTTGGTGCGCCAACTGCGCAGGCTCAACCGCCAGATCAAAACATGCAGCAGCTCGAGCCAGTGCTGCCAATGGCTGGATGACCTGCGTTGATGTTGAATTATTCATCTCAACGCTCCCTCATGGCTTCGGATTGGTATTCTTGTAATGGGCTGAGTAAGTAATCGATAACCCGCCGCCGGCCGGTTTTAATCTCTACACTGACCGCCATACCTGCGGATAAACGCACCGACTTCCCTTCAACGCTCAGCCTGTCGCTGTCCAGACGGATCCGGGCCGGAAACACTAAGCCTTGTTGTTGGTCCTCCATCGCATCACGAGAAATATGCTTTACTTCACCCGACAACGTGCCAAATCGGGTATAAGGGAAGCTATCAACTTTCACCTCCACCGCCTGCCCTGGCAGCACAAAACCCACATCCTTATTGAGGATCATGACATCGAGTTCTAACTGATGACTTTCAGGCACCAATACCATTAACGGTTGAGCCGTGGTGACCACGCCGCCCAGAGTATGAATCGCCAATTGTTGAATCACGCCGGTAACCGGTGCGCGTAAGGTCTGTTGGCGCTGCTTTTCCAGCAATTTGATCTGCTCTTGTCGCAATTGGTTGATAACTTCATGAGCTTGATTTAATCGTTCCTGATAGCTCCGCTTCTTTTCAGCTAAATAGTGCAGTCGGGTTTGTGACAGGTGGTGTGCTTTCGCCTGCAAGATAGCCAGTTCATTGTCCAAACGGCTACTTTCAGCCATGGCATTTAGCCATTCCCGCTCTTGTAGCAATAACTCCACATCGGCAATTGACTTGGATTTAGCGAGTGTTCGTAACGCCTGCAACCGTTGATGAATGTTTTTCATTAACGCTTTCTGGTGCGCAATATTAGTCATACCCGCTTGAATATGGGCCTGGTTAACCGCCTGTTCACTCTCCTGGCGCGATAACTCTGCATTGACCTCGTTTACTTCTTTGCGCAAAAGTGCCCTGGCGGTGATGTTCAAATCATCAGGGCTACTTTCAGGGGGAGTAAACATCGCGGTGGGGTTCACTGTCAGCAGCGCCGCCACACGGGCAGCTTCCAGTAAGCGATGCATTAATTGCTGATTGATATTACCCAACTCGGCATCAATACCGATTGGATTTAACTCAATCAACACCTGACCGGCTTCAACTTTGTCGCCATCGCGCACATTAATTGCGGCCACCACCCCTGGTTCTAGCGGTTGGATCACTTTCGAATGTTCAGAAACAATCACTTTGCCCTTAGCTGATGCGTGAATATCAAGCCTTCCAACAATCGACCATACCAATGCCAGCAGCAGTGTCAGCGCCAGAAACCATGCGGTGCGCCGTGCCAGTGGTGCCACTGGCCGTTCCACAATATCCAGATAGGCAGGCAGGAAATCATATTCATCACGGGTGCGCTGAGGCGAGAAATGGCGTTGCCAACGGTTCTTTATGGCATTGAACCATGCTGTTCTATACCAATATTGCATCAACTTCATTTTGATTCCTCATGGCTGAAGTCAGCCTGTTGCTGCCACAATCGGGCATAAACGCCATTTAGCGCCAGTAGTTGATCATGGTTAGCCAGCTCAGTAATGCGGCCTTGTGTCATGACACCGATGCGATGGCAATGTCGCACCGTCGAGAGGCGATGGGCAATAGTGATGACAGTACGATTGGCAATAATGCGGGCCATATTTTTCTGTACTTCCGCCTGCGACTCGTCATCTAACGCACTGGTTGCTTCATCAAAAATCAAAATACGGGGATTAGCCAGCAATGTGCGGGCAATGGCAATACGCTGACGCTGACCACCAGAAAGCGAGGCTCCGCCCTCTGACAGCACGGTGTCATAACCTAGTGGCAAGGCGAGTATAAAAGCGTTGGCTCCCGCCAGACATGCAGCCTCGACCACCTCATCCAATGATGCCGTGGGCCGTGAATGGGCGATGTTCTCCCGTACCGTACGGTTAAACAGATAACTCTCCTGCATCACAACCCCTATCTGACGCCGCAACACGTCGAGGGAGAAATGTCCAATTGGGATGCCATCAATATTGATTACACCCTGCTCAGCGATATAGAGGCGTTGTAATAGTCGGGCAACGGTACTTTTACCCGAGCCTGATGGCCCCACCAGCCCGATATGTTCGCCAGCACGCAGAGATAAGGAAAAATCCTGTAGTACCGGGTTTAAATCGGCGCGATAACGGAAAATCACCTGTTGCAACGTGATATCTCCTCGAATCGGGTGGTCAAGTGGCACCGCCCTCACCGACTGCTCCGCAGGTAAGCTCAAAATGTCAGAGACAAGCATTAGCCCCACTTGGGCCCGGATGCTCTGTTGCCACAAATCAATCAACTTACTCATTGGCATCAATGCCTGCACCGCCAACATGTTAAAGGCGATCAGTTGCCCGATACTGAGCTGCACCGACATCACTTGATAAGCGCCCACCACAATCACCACTGCACCAGCCAGTTTTTGCAATAACTGAGCCGCCTGACTACTGAGATTTTGCAGGTTTTGTACCTGAAAATTCGCTTCAGCATAATCACGTGTTTGGGTTTCCCAGCGTTGATGCATTTGGGGTTCCAGCGCCAGACTTTTTACCGTCTCCACGCCAGAGACAGTTTCAGTTAAAAATGCCCCATTTTGTGCGGCACAACCGCACAGGACTTCAACTTTCTGTTGTAATGGCCGGGTGGTCAGCGCCGCTAATAACAGATATAACGGCAATGTGCCTAAAATGATGAGCGTCAGTAGTGGTGAAATGCACCACATGACAATAAACAACACCAGGGTAAAAACCACATCGACACATAGCGTCAGTGCGGATCCCGTAATAAATTCTCTAATATTGTCCAGCTCCTTCACTCGAGCGACAATATTGCCCACATGGCGTTGCTTAAAATAACTTAGTGGTAATTTGATTAGGTGGTTAAATAGCTTGCCGCCCAATAAAATATCAACCCGAGTGGTCGTGTGAGTGAAAATATATTCTCGCAGTAATTTTAATACGACTTCATATATTCCTACCACTAATAGCACAATAATTAACACATCAAGTGTTGTGAGTGCATTATGGACCAGCACTTTATCCATAATAACCTGAAAGAAAAGCGGAGAAATCAAGGCCAGAAACTGTAATAACATTGATAATACTAATACCTGAACCAATGATTTACGGTGGCGCAGTAATACGGGAACAAACCAGCGAATATTGAAACGCGAATGACTACAACAAATGATGACACCACTCCAAATCGACGCAAGCTCTTGATAAGTTATTATTTCTGGCTTCCCGCTATCTGCATGTTGCAGTAGCACCTGCTTTTCATTAATACGTGCCAATAAGATAAATTTGCCTTGCATATCGCGAAAAGCAAGTGGCAATTGTTCTGGTTTAATATTATTTAATGACTGTTTTATGATTTTGAAGCGGGCTGCTGTGGTACGTGAAAATTGCGCTAAATAGCGCCGCAATGATGCACGTGTTGCCATGGTCCAACAACCGATGGCATTTTTGTGGCTAAAATCCTCAACAGTGTCTGAATTCAACCCCGCCAGACGGAGTAATCGAGCAGCGCAGACCAATGAGGAATGAACGTGGTTTTCCATAGAGTAGATTACCCAAATTATTAGGAACATATAACGCCGGTATCATAGAATGGTTTTTATATATCGTTCATATAGCGTAAGGATTTATAACTTTTGATAACTCAAAACACCTTAGTTTCGTTTTATTTGTGAATTTTAATTCACAGTGGGGCGATATAAATTAGACATGTTAGGCAGCCAATATTAAGAATATCTACAGTAGGACACTTAACCTCGGTCACTTCACATTTATTGATTTGTATCGTCAATTACTCATCGCTTTATGTGATAATTTTGCGGTGATTTATAGCCATAGTGGTTGGCTGCCGCCGTTTTATCACTGATAACAGGACTTTTTCTCGCCATGACACCGACTATGCCTTCGACTGCCGATGACCTCCCCCCTCATTCAGATTTTATTCGTCACCCAGCAATGTTGCCGATCATGCATATTGCTCAGCAATTAGGTGTTAGCACAGATGATGTCATCCCTTATGGGCATCATATGGCAAAAGTTGATATCCGTGCGATCCAGCCTGGTCGTGCGCAAGGCAAACTGATTTTAGTTTCCAGTATCACCCCAACGCCGTTAGGCGAAGGGAAAACCGTGACAACGATTGGCTTAAGTCAGGGGATCAACCGATTAGGTCACCGTGGTGTCGCCTGTATCCGTCAACCCAGTCTTGGCCCGGTCTTTGGTGTGAAAGGGGGCGCTGCGGGTGGCGGTGCTTCACAGGTGCAACCGATGGAGAAACTGAACCTGCATCTCACAGGTGATATCCATGCCATCAGTGCTGCACATAATCTGGCCGCCGCCGCTTTGGATGCGCGATTGTACCATGAGCAACGCTTGGGGCTGGCGTTTAGTCAACAAACCGGATTACCGTTACTGAATATTGACCCGCAGCGGATCCTCTGGCCACGCGTGGTTGATCACAACGACCGGGCGCTACGCCATATTCGTGTGGGGATCGGCGAGAGTACCCACGGTGTGGAGCGGGCAGACCATGTAGAAATAGCCGCGGCATCTGAATTGATGGCTATCTTGGCCTTATCAGAAAACCTGCAAGATATGCGACAACGCATTGGCCGGATTATTTTGGCTCACTCCACCCACGGCGAAGCGATAACCACAACAGATTTGGGCGTCGCCGGTGCCATGACCGTGCTAATGAAAGAGACTATTCATCCAACATTAATGCAAACCAGTGAACACACCCCGGTACTGATCCATGCAGGCCCTTTTGCCAATATCGCCCACGGCAACTCATCGGTTCTGGCAGACCGGTTGGGCTTACAATTAGCGGATTATGTGGTAACCGAGGCGGGTTTTGGTTCCGATATGGGGATGGAAAAATTCTTTAATATTAAGTATCGCCAATCCGGTATTGCCCCCGCTTGTGTGGTTTTGGTGGCGACACTGCGTAGCCTGAAAGCCAATAGCGGCACGTATGATATTAAACCGGGTCAGCCACTGCCTGCCGAGATCCTCAATACCAATATTCCCTTGCTCAATCAAGGTTGCGCCAATCTGAAATGGCACATCAATAACGCGAAAAGTTACGGTTTGCCGGTGGTGGTTGCGGTTAATCGCTTCCCCGGCGACAGCCCCGAAGAATTGAGATTTTTAGCCGACTATGCTTTATCTGCCGGCGCACTTGCTTGTGAAATCAGTGACGCTTTTGCCCTGGGCGGTGCCGGGACCGCCGCACTGGCTCAACAAGTGATAACTGCCTGCGCTCAGGGCGCTGAGCCGACGTTACCCTACCCAGACAGCGCCACACTGGAGAACAAGTTACAGGTTATGGCACAGCGTTATGGCGCCCACGATGTGACATTTACGCCTCAAGCGCGCCAACAAATTGATGAGATAACCGCAGCAGGTTTCGGCCATTTGCCGCTGTGCATCGCCAAAACCCCCCTGTCTATCAGTGCCGATGCCAGCCTGAAGAACGTCCCACATGATTTTGTGTTGCCTGTAACGGCCTGCGCCGTGTCGGCAGGTGCCGGATTTGTTCGTATCTACACTGGAAATATCATGACCATGCCGGGGTTGGGTACCCAACCGGCGTATTACCATATTGATATAGATGACGAAGGACACATTTGCGGGTTAAGCTAGCATCATACAAAGAAGTGATAGCGACAGAGGGTTATCACTCCTTATTAATAGATTACTAAGGTTCACTATGTCTCAACCGCAGGAATATCAGCGCATTGGCGGCTGGTTATTGGCCCCACTGGCCTATTTGATCGTCACACTGCTCAGCGCCAGCCTGATGCTAGTACTGTATGCCATGGCCATCTTCACCCCAGAGTCACGAGAGTATCTGGTGACCAACTCACAGGCATTTACCCTACAATGGTATTTCTCGGTGATAACAACCTTAGTGATGTGGGCCTATACATTATGGGTCATCTGGTTGTTTTGCAGCCGCTCACGTCGCCTACCGAAATGGTTTATTCTTTGGTTGTTGTTAACCGTGCTACTGGCACTAAAGGCCTTTGCTTTCTCGCCGATCAGTGATGATATTGCCTTACGCACTCTGGGATGGCCCTTGCTGGCCGCCGCTGTTTTTGTGCCTTACATCAAACGTTCTCAACGCGTGAAGCATACTTTTACCGAACTTTAATGGGATTGCGCACCTTTTCCCCCTAAAATAGCCAGTAAATCGTAATAACCCTGCACTTCATCTGTTGTCGTCAGGCCGCCAATTTTGGATAATAGGCGGCTTTTATTTTTTTAGGCTTCGTAATGACTGAATACCTGCTCCTGTTTGTCGGTACTGTATTGGTAAACAACTTTGTGCTGGTCAAATTTCTTGGCCTGTGCCCGTTTATGGGTGTCTCCAAAAAACTGGAGACCGCTATTGGTATGGGGCTGGCAACTACCTTTGTACTAACATTGGCCTCTGTTTGCGCCTGGATGGTAAACAGCTTTATCTTGCTGCCGCTTGGTTTGGTGTATTTACGCACATTGGCTTTTATTTTAGTCATCGCCGTCGTGGTGCAATTTACCGAATTGGTGGTACGCAAAACCAGCCCGGCACTTTATCGTTTGCTGGGGATATTTCTGCCACTGATCACCACTAACTGTGCTGTGTTGGGTGTCGCGTTGCTTAACGTCAATCAATCTCATAATTTTATGCAATCGGCGGTTTATGGCTTCAGTGCCGCAGCCGGTTTCTCTCTGGTAATGGTGTTATTCGCTGCTATTCGCGAGCGGTTGGCGGTGGCTGACGTTCCTGCGCCATTCCGCGGGTCTTCTATCGCCCTGATTACAGCGGGGTTGATGTCATTGGCCTTTATGGGCTTTACCGGGTTGGTGAAGTTCTAATGATGTCGTTATGGATTGCCGTAGGTGCATTAAGTACATTGGCGCTGATATCAGGCGTGGTGCTTGGTTTTGCTGCCCGCCGTTTTCAGGTTGATCAAGACCCCGTGGTTGAGCAAGTAGAAGCAATCTTGCCGCAAAGCCAGTGCGGTCAATGTGGCTACCCTGGCTGTCGGCCCTATGCAGAAGCCGTATCCTCTCAGGGGGAGAAAATCAATAAGTGCGCGCCGGGTGGCGAACAAGTGATGCTTAAGCTGGCTGAACTGCTGGCGGTTGAACCACAACCTCTAGAGGGTGACGAAGCGGCGGCTCATCCACAGCGTAAAGTGGCCTTTATTGATGAAGCCAATTGTATTGGGTGCACAAAATGTATTCAGGCCTGCCCTGTCGATGCCATTGTGGGTGCCACCCGAGCCATGCATACCGTATTGCCAGACCTGTGTACCGGCTGCGACCTTTGTGTTGCCCCTTGCCCGACAGACTGTATTGAAATGATTCCGGTTGCCACCACCACCGCTAACTGGAAGTGGGATCTGAGCACTATTCCGGTCAAAAATCTTCCCAGCCAGTTAGTGGCCTCACAGATGATTCCAGTGAAAATGATAGATGTGGAGCAACATGTTTAAGCTGTTTACTGCCCGCCAACACGACAATATCTGGGATTTTGACGGGGGTATCCATCCACCGGAAATGAAGTTGCAATCCAGCACGGTGCCAATGCGCATCGCATCCTTGCCTGAGCAAATGATCATTCCGTTGCAACAACATCTGGGACCAGAAGGTGAACTGCGCGTCAGAGCCGGTGAACAAGTATTAAAGGGCCAGCCACTGACCGTGGGCCGTGGCCGCACAGTTCCAGTACATGCCCCCACTTCTGGCACTATTACGGCTATTGCCCCGCATACCACTGCACATCCCTCCGGGTTGGCTGAGTTGTGTGTGCATATTACCCCGGATGGTGCAGACCGTTGGCGTGAGCAACAGCCGTGGGCCGACTATTTACAGCGAGATACCGCGGCGTTACTGGATCGTATTCATCAAGCGGGTATCGCCGGTTTGGGCGGCGCAGGCTTTCCGACCGCCAGTAAATTACAAGGTGGCGTGAACAGTGTTACCACCCTGATTATCAATGCGGCTGAATGCGAGCCTTATATCACCGCCGATGATCGGTTAATGCAGGAGCACGCGCAAGAGCTGGTCGCCGGTATTGATATTCTAAGACACTTGCTGCAACCACAGCAGGTGTTGATTGGCATTGAAGATAATAAGCCCGCCGCCATTGCGACTTTACAACATGCATTACAGGGCCATGACGAGATCCAGTTGCGGGTTGTACCGACTAAATATCCGTCCGGGGGTGCCAAGCAGCTCACCAAAATCCTGACCGGTAAAGAGGTGCCTTTCGGCAAGCACTCCTCATCCATTGGGGTATTGATGCAAAACGTGGGTACAGTGGTCGCCATTAAGCGAGCGATTATCGACGATGAGCCATTAATTGAACGAGTCGTGACACTCACCGGTGATGCATTAGCAAAACCAGGCAATTTCTGGGCCAGAATTGGGACACCGGTATTACACTTGTTGAAACTGGCCGGATTTCAGCCTCAGCACCAACCGATGGTGATCATGGGTGGCCCGCTGATGGGCTTTACCTTGCCAAGTTTGGATGTACCGATCGTTAAGATCAGTAACTGTATCTTAGCGCCGACCGAAGCCGAAATGGGGCTATCAGAACCGGAACAAGCTTGTATTCGCTGTGGCTTATGTGTTGATGCCTGTCCAGCAGGTTTATTGCCCCAACAGCTCTATTGGTTCAGTCGAGGTGAAGAACACGAGAAAGCGCGCAATCATAACTTATTCGATTGTATTGAATGTGGTGCTTGCGCCTATGTATGCCCGAGCAATATCCCATTAGTACAGTATTACCGTCAGGAAAAAGCAGAAATCCGCGCCCTCGATCAGGAAAATGCCCGAGCAGCGGAAGCCAAAGCACGTTTTGAGGCCAAACAAGCGCGGCTGGAACGAGAAAAGCGTGCGCGTGAACTGCGCCATAAACAAGCCGCGGTCAAGCTGACTGATGCTGACCAGCAAAAGGTTGAAGCCGCAGTCAGTCGATTAGCTCGCCAGGATAAGAATGCCGACGCGGTTATCAGCGTGACCGCAGGGCAAACACCGGATAACAGTGCCGTCATTGCCGCTCGAGAAGCACGTAAAGCACAGGCCAGAGCACGTCAGGCAGAAAAACAGCTGGCTGTCGCCTCCGATGAGTCAACACCGTCGTCGGTTGATCCGCGCCAAGCCGCTGTAGCTGCCGCCATTGCCCGGGTCAAAGCCAAGAAAGCCGCACAAGCACAGCTTGAATCCGCGGTTGCGACGCATAAAAATGAAGAGTCAGAAGAAGATCCACGCCAAGCCGCTGTAGCTGCTGCCATTGCCCGGGTCAAAGCTAAGAAAGCCGCACAAGCACAGCTTGAATCCGCGGTTGCGACGCATAAAAATGAAGAGTCAGAAGAAGATCCGCGCCAAGCCGCTGTAGCTGCCGCCATTGCCCGGGTCAAAGCCAAGAAAGCGGCACAAGCACAGCTTGAGTCCGCGGTTGCGACGCATAAAAATGAAGAATCAGAAGAAGATCCACGCAAAGCCGCTGTAGCTGCCGCCATTGCCCGAGTCAAAGCCAGGAAAGCGGCACAAACTGCTAACCCAGATTAAGACGTAACACACTGAACTGACGCACTGCCACTGCGGCAGTACATCAGTTCGTCAACATCTGATAGTTATAAACCACCGAGATATCACGCATTTTTGATTCGGCGTGACAACTGTCTATCTCAATAACTTCCATTTCGATACCACCACCAAACTCTTCACGCAATTTTGGCAGCACTTCATTAAACAAATAAATTGAGAATTTCACACACTCTTTGGCACTACCTTGGTGGGATATGGAGAGAAACTCCCCCGCCGGAATAGAGATATGATCAACCTCACGCAGCCCCTGGATTTCATGCCGCTTGTCTTTATCAATCGCAGTCGAATAATTCACACTGTTTTGCCCTTGCTGACACTCTTTGGCAGAAAACAGCGAGTACACCCGTTGGCATGAGAAATTAACTTCCTTAAAGAAATCGAGCAAAATTTCATCTTTCATCGCCATACAGGAGGAGTGTTGACCACTACAATGGTTGTGTTCGTCAAAATCCAGCCGCCGTGTAAAGCCCACCAGTTCTCGCGGTGGTAAAGATATCCGTTTGATTTCTGGGGTGTAATTTTCACAAAAACCGAAGCGGGGAATCATCCCTTGCACATCCCAGTGCTCCATTTGACGAAAACTATTTGGGGTAACACCAAAACGCTTCTTAAATGTACGGGTAAAGGTTTGCTGCGAATCGAAACCCAACTCATCAGAGATTTCAATGATAGGACGGCGTGAAATGCGCAATGCAACCGCTGCGCGAGTCAGTACCCGGCCACGTATATAGGAGGCTAATTGTACCCCCACAATACTTTTAAATTTCCGTTGTAGATGCCATTTTGAATATCCAGAAATCTTCGCCACATCGTCCAGTGTGGGCCTCTTTTCTAAATTGATTTCAATCCACTCAATTAATTCTTCTATAAACAATATGTCTTCGTTTATCATCTTATTG
>NZ_JAZGQA010000103.1:0-16003 GCF_048593855.1 Yersinia sp. 2542 StPb PI | reverse complement strand
TCTGGCGATGGAGTGAATGATACAGCATTAATATTGAATGAGAATCACAAACAACTGAGCATCTAAATCAAAATATTTGATTGAGAATTTACGTTTCTTGAAGCTGATTTACTTAATGGCAGGTAAGCACAATCTCACTGCTTGACGTAAATTGACCCTTTGCGGCAATCACGACCCATAAACAGCAAGCATTGGTGTCGCCCGATAGCTGTAATTTCAGTAGAGCAGCCTGTAGAATATGTGCGTTATCATTACTTATTGACTGAAAAGGGCTTAAAAATGACGTCTGCAACTAAAACTAATAACAGTGGCCCGATATCTTCTCCGATCATTGTCGCGCTGGATTATGCCAATAGAAACGCTGCGTTAGCCTTTGCTGATCGGGTTAATCCGCAAGATTGCCGGTTAAAAGTGGGCAAGGAGATGTTTACCTTATATGGCCCTCAGTTGGTCCGTGATCTGCATGCGCGTGGTTTTGAGGTTTTCCTTGATCTGAAATTTCATGACATTCCCAACACCACCGCTAAGGCGGTGAGCGCGGCAGCTGAGCTTGGGGTGTGGATGGTCAATGTCCACGCTAGTGGTGGTGCACGCATGATGACTGCCGCCAAAGAAGCCTTATTGCCTTATGAGCACCAGGCACCCCTATTGATTGCTGTTACGGTACTTACCAGCATGGATGGCGAAGATTTACGTGATATTGGTATTAACATTAGCCCGGCAGAACATGCCGAACGGTTAGCGAAACTGACATGGGATTGCGGTTTAGATGGGGTGGTGTGCTCTGCCCATGAAGCTGTGCGCCTCAAGCAGGTTTGTGGTGCTGATTTTAAACTGGTTACCCCAGGTATTCGCCCGCAGGGCAGTGAGGCCGGTGATCAGCGCCGTATCATGACTCCTGAGCAAGCCGTCTCTGCTGGGGTGGATTATATGGTTATCGGGCGTCCGATCACCCAATCTCCTGACCCAGAAAAAACACTGAGTGAGATTCTGGCATCATTGAGCAAGGTGGCATAATGACGAATGATAATAGCCGTTTGGTGTATTCAACTGACTCGGGGCGTATCAGTGAGCCTGAGCTAAAACCTGCGCGGCCAAAAGGGGATGGTATTGTTCGTATTCAGCGCCAAACCAGTGGTCGTAAAGGAAAGGGCGTGTGCCTGATTACCGGTGTTGATGGCAGTGATGAGGTGCTGGATAAACTGGCAGCAGAATTGAAGAAGAAGTGCGGTTGCGGTGGCTCGATTAAAGACGGCATTATTGAAATTCAAGGAGATAAACGCGATCTTCTTAAGCAACTGCTCGAAGCCAAAGGGATGAAAGTCAAACTGGCAGGTGGCTGAGAATAATTTATAGTTTCATTTATCAGTTTCCCCTAATTAATTGACGTTGCAGGTAGTCCGCCAGCAAACGAATCCCGATGAGCTTACACAGGTAAGTGATTCGGGTCAGTGAGCGTAGCTAACACCCTGCAACGTCAAGTCATACCGATAACATTATTTGCTGACTTGGTGCCCGATAACCCCACCAACCGCCGCGCCACCTAATGTCCCCAGCGTACTGCCGGTCAACACCGCACCACCTACAGCACCAGCACCGGCACCGATTGCGGTATTGCGGTCACGTTTGGACATATTAGAACAAGCAGACAGGGACAAGGCCAGCGTTAGCGCCAAGGCGGCAGTGGCAAATCGTTTATTGATTATCATCATCATAATTCTCCTGACGTTGGCTAAGTACGGATAGATCAGGTCATATAGTTTGAATCTATCTATCCTGATGTATCCGTGCAAAATTGAACTTACCTAACTAAGTATAGGCGTTGTAGCAATTTTAGCCGAAGTCTCATTTTGTTAGTGTTTAGAATAAAAATCGTCGTTTAGATTTAAATTCAGAATTAATGCTAAAAACTCGTTTTGTCACCAATAGAAACCAGTATAAATATCCGTGAATCATTTAATAGGTAAATAGTCCTAATTTGATCTGATAAGACGGGGAATGAGGGATTGTCTGAGACTAAAGGCACGATTAACCCATTGTCAGTGCTAAATAAAATATGACGTTCTGCTATGTGTACCTCGCAGACTGTACTTTCCAGCCGATCTGCACGCAGTTTATAGCCATTTATCCCATACCGGTTCTTACCTGTGGCGCTGAAAATGAGAGAAATTCAGTCATTCAGGATACGACGATGCTCAACGAACTGAAGCAACAGGTACTGGCCGCCAATCTGGCGTTACCTCGCCACAATTTGGTCACATTCACTTGGGGCAATGTCAGTGCTGTCGATAGACAACATGGTTTACTGGTGATTAAGCCTTCCGGTGTGGAATATGACGTGATGACACTGGACGATATGGTGGTGGTAGAGTTGGAAACCGGCAAAGTGGTGGAGGGCAGTAAGAAGCCCTCATCGGATACTGATACTCACCGGGTGCTTTATCTTAATTTCCCGCAAATTGGCGGCATCGTTCATACCCATTCACGCCATGCAACCATTTGGGCCCAGGCTGGGCTAGATTTGCCTGCGTGGGGTACCACTCACGCAGATTACTTCTACGGCACCATTCCCTGTACCCGGTTGATGACGCAAGAAGAGATTGCTGGCCGCTATGAATGGGAAACCGGCAATGTCATCGTTGAGACATTCCATCAACGGGGCATTAAACCCGAAGATGTGCCTGCCGTTTTAGTCAATTCACACGGGCCGTTTGCCTGGGGGACCAGTGCGGATAATGCCGTACACAACGCGGTTGTGTTAGAGGAGTTGGCTTATATGGGGATTTTCTCACGCCAATTGAACCCGCAACTCGATGCTATGCAACCGCAATTATTGGATAAACACTATTTACGCAAACACGGTAAAAATGCCTATTACGGGCAATAATCGCTGTTGGGGCCTCCTGTTGAGAAGCCGACAATATGGCCCGTGTTCAGTCTTGCACGGGTTTCTCCAGCCATAGCACGGAGTCAGTGATATCGAGCATTTTTGCTTCGACCTGTGCAATGGCATCATTGATACCTTGATTGTAATAATGCGCGCCCAGCTCACGACTGATGAATTCCAGTAAAAATTCCGCATCAAAATCTTCCAGCTCGATACTGAGGTTCTGCTCCAGATAATCCTGAATTTTACGTGCCATCCGCTGAGTCTGTTCACGCGTGAAGGTGATGTCCGCCATTATTGCTGTTACTCCGTTATGAATGTTATTGCTCTTATTCGCTGAGGATATCAACTTGAATGCCTTGTGCCATTAATTGCTGCTGATAACCTGCGGGCAGGCGGTTATCGGTAATGACCCGGTTGATGGACGATAATGGCATCAGTGAGTTCTGATGCACCTGACCAAATTTTGATGCATCGGCCAGAATGATATTTTCAGCGCCTTTGGCTAACACACTATTAATCACATCGGCGCGTAACATATCGCGCCCGGTAAAGCCGGTATCGGCCTGATAACCGTCGATACCGATAAACGCCTTGCTGAAATGCACATGGCGCAAACAAAGTTGCGTCAATGGGCCAACCATACTGTCACTTTTTTTCTGATAAATTCCGCCCAGAAGAATCACTTCACAGGAAGACTCTTTCAATTGTCTGGCGATATAACCACTCACCGTCACCAAGGTGATACCAGGGCGTTGGGCCAAATGATGCGCCAACAGGGCGTTGCTACTGCCGCTTTCGATAAATACCGTCTCACCTTCATTGACCAGTGAAGCAGCATGATTGGCCAATTTTTGCTTCATGGCAAAGTGAGTCATCATGCGAACATCGACATCGTCACTCTCAAGAGCGACGGCTGAACCATGCACTCGTTTGAGCAAACCTCTCGTCTCTAGCTGATTGAGATCCTGACGGATTGTCACCTCAGAGACCTGCGTTTCCTGCGCCAATTCACTGACACTGACACGTTGCCGGTCGTTTACCAACTGTAAAATTATTTGCTGTCTTGGGTTCATGGCATTCCCGATAATAAAGTGTGCTGAAAATTGAACCTGCCAACGCGGGTGGTAAAAGTTCGCCGGTTCACAACAACAGCATAATGATAAATAATACCTTAAATAGTGTGGATAACACCCTGTGTTACTAAGGGAAAAGTGAGGCAAGCCACAACTCTGTCTTACAACGCTATCATCGCATTTTTTGCAGTATGTAAAACACATTGCTTTTGATTGAAGTTTAATTTACTTTCGAATGAAGGTATTTTGATCAAGATCACGTTATCGATTCATGATTGGTCTATGATTGCGGCTGATGATTGTTGGTAAATCCATTTGCTTAACTGGCTTATTTGTTTAACCAGTCTGGCTGCTTACATAATCCAAACCGGAGGTTCTTATGGAGCTTTATCTTGATACCGCAGATGTAGCTGCAGTAAAACGCCTGGCGCGCGTACTGCCATTACAAGGTGTCACTACCAACCCGACTATTTTGGCAAAAGCGGGCAAGCCTATCTGGGAGGTGTTACCTGCGCTGCGCGATGCTCTGGGCGGTACCGGTAAACTTTTCGCACAAGTGCTGGCCAGTGACAGTGAACTGATGGTGTCAGAGGCAATCATGCTATCAAAGCGCGTCCCCGGTTTGGTTATCAAGATCCCCGCCACCGCTGAAGGATTGGCGGCTATCAAACAATTAAAAGGGATGTCGATTCCGACATTAGGTACCGCCGTATATGGTGCCGGGCAAGGGCTGCTGTCTGCATTGGCGGGGGCTGAATATGTCGCACCCTATGTTAACCGACTGGATGCACAAGGCGGCGATGGCATTGCGATGGTCCGTGAGTTACAGCAGTTGTTAACCTTACATGCACCGGGCGCGAAAGTATTGGCGGCCAGTTTCCGTACGCCACGTCAGGTAGTAGATTGCCTGTTGGCGGGCTGTCAGTCAGTCACCATTCCGGTGGATGTGGCAGAACAACTTATCAGCGCGCCTGCGGTAAAAGCGGCAGTAGAACAATTTGAACAAGATTGGCAGGGCGCATTTGGCTCGCCAATCTTGAGCTAGTTGGTGGTGCCTGCTGTTCAAACGGAAAATAAAAACGCCCTGTGAAACATCAACAGGGCGTGACAATGTCACTTTTTGATTCAGCTTGCTAGCTTAACAAGGGCATTTCCCCAGTTTACCGGCCTCACTGGGGAAGCGGGCATCCAGACAGTAACGGTGGAATTCCCGTTCGGTCATCGGTGTGGTGTCAGGATGATGTCGGCGCATATGATTAACATAATTGCCGTAATCCTGTACTCCCACCATCAGTCGAAAGCTTTGTGCCACGCGGTGTGCGATAAGGCGCAACCAAGCCCGCAGATGAGTCGGGCGGACCGCCACAGAAACCAACGGTATACAACGCGTAATCTGGCGCGGCGTGGTTACTAACCCTGTTCGGGTACGAAACGGTATGCCTGCATTAGCCACGAGCAACCTCCTCACGGAAGACAATTTCAGTCTCATGGGTGGTCGGTTTGCTGGATTTCAGCGCACGACGGACCACAAAGAAAGATGAAATCAGCATGGTCACTGCCACCAGCATAAAGAAGGCACATAAGGCGGCATTGATCTGGTTATTGAACACAATAGTTTCCATGTCTTTAATGCTCTTGGCGGGAGCAATCAGAACGCCTTGCTCAACACCGGCAGAGAATTTCTTCGCTTGAGCCAGGAAACCAATACTCGGTTTTTCATGGAAAATCTTCTGCCAGCCTGCGGTCATTGAGGTAATAAACAGCCAAATTGTTGGCAGGATGGTTACCCAAGCATAGCGTTGCTTCTTCATTTTAAACAGGACGACAGTCCCTAAAATCAGCGCCATCGATGCCAGCATCTGGTTACCGATACCGAACAGTGGCCACAAGGTATTGATCCCCCCTAATGGGTCAACCACACCTTGATAAACAAAGAAGCCCCAGCAGGCGACCGCCACTGTGGTGCCGGACAAGTTACCCAACCATGAGCGGTTATTTGCCAGGCTCGGCACTACGACACCCACCAAATCCTGCACCATAAAGCGACAGGCACGGGTACCAGCATCCACGGCGGTCAGAATAAACATGGCTTCAAATAGAATGGCAAAGTGATACCAGAAGGCCATCATATTGCGGCTGTTAAATATCTCACTGATAATATGCGCCATCCCAACGGCGAAAGTGGGGGCACCACCTGCACGGGATAAAATGGAGTTCTCGCCAACATCTTTGGCAATCATGGCCAGGGTGTCAGGTGTGACTACAAATCCCCAACTGCTAATGGCCAAAGAGGCGCTTTCTACTGTGGTGCCAATCAACGCTGCCGGAGAGTTCATGGCGAAATAGACACCGGGATCGATAACCGAGGCACAAATTAGCGCCATGATGGCGACAAAGGATTCCATCAGCATCGCGCCATAGCCGATAAAGCGGGTGTGACTTTCACGCTCAATCAGTTTTGGTGTAGTGCCACTGGCAACCAAGGCGTGGAAGCCCGAAATAGCCCCGCAAGCGATGGTAATAAACAGGAACGGGAACAGGCTACCGGAGAATACCGGGCCGCTGCCATCAATAAAACGTGTGACGGCAGGCATTTTCATTTCAGGCATGGCAAAGACAATACCGACGGCCAAACCAATAATGACGCCAATCTTCAGGAAGGTCGACAGATAGTCCCGTGGTGCCAACAACAACCACACCGGTAGCACTGAGGCGATAAAACCATAGATAACCAGCACCCAGGTCAGGGTGGTGCCGTGTAAAGTAAAGAATGGTCCCCAATAAGGGTGAGCCGCGATATTGCCGCCGTAAATAATTGCGGACATCATCAGTACGAAACCAATTAAGGATACTTCCGCGATTTTCCCCGGGCGGATAAAGCGCATATAAACGCCCATAAACAGTGCTATCGGGATAGTCGCTGCAATGGTGAACAGGCCCCATGGGCTGTCAGCCAAGGCTTTAACCACCACTAATGCTAGCGCGGACAAGATGATAATCATCACCCCCAGCGCGCCCAGCATAGTGATAACCCCGGCAAAAGCGCCCAACTCTTGTTTTGCCATCTCCCCCAGAGAGCGACCATCGCGACGGGTAGAGATAAACAGGATCAAGAAGTCCTGTACCGCACCGGCCATCATTACCCCGACCAAAATCCAGATAGTCCCCGGCAAGAAGCCCATCTGTGCGGCCAGAATTGGCCCAACCAATGGCCCGGCACCGGCAATCGCCGCAAAGTGGTGACCGAATAGTACCCATTTATTGGTCGGGACATAATCCAGGCCGTCATTGCGCCGCTCAGCAGGTGTCAGGCGACGGTCATCCAACTCAAACACATTCTTGGCAATAAATAGGCTGTAAAAGCGGTAAGCGATGCTGTAACACGCCACTGAGGCGATCACCAACCAGATGGCATTGACATGCTCACCGCGGCTGAGTGCCAGCATAGCAAAGGCAAATGCACCAATTAACGCCACGGTCAGCCATATGACGACAGTCTTGACGTTCTTCATGGGTAACGACTCCTTGTTATGAGGAAAATTTAACAGTTATCAGCACCGGTTTTGGAAAAAAGATACAAACCGTTAGTTAACATAGGAGCTTTAATGTGAAAGAAAAGGTGCGAAAGTGAAAAGTGTGATCAATAAATTATTTTAACGTAACGTTCAGTAGTATTTGCTTACATTTTGTGACGCTGACAGCGCTAAACTGGAGGGAACATCAAGTGGGATTGAAGGGGGGCAATTGAAAAAGCCGTGGGATGTGGAGTATCACCACGGCTTAATGTGTTTTTTCTAAATATCAAACCACCGGGCGGGCCACCACATTGCGAGTTTCCATGCGAACCTCGGCAATGCGCACTTCGATTTTATCGCTTTGGCTATAAACCGTTTCACCTTTAATTTGCACGGTACCTGTTTCCTGACTGCATACCATCTCATCACGTACTGCATGAATAAACGGTGCAGGGATAAAGGCCACGGCGCCATTATCCAGCAAACGAACACGCAGACCACCACGGGTAACATCAATAATTTCCGCAGCGAAACGGGTATCAGTACCAGCTTGAGGCTGTAGATAACGGGCATACAACCAGTCACCGACATCGCGTTCGGCCATGCGATTCAGACGACGGCGCTCAGCCAATTGAATCGTTATCTCGTCTTGTGGTTTCTCCGCTTGCTGGCCGGTAATAATGGCTTTGAGCAGGCGATGATTGACCATATCACCGTATTTACGAATAGGTGAAGTCCAGGTGGCATAGGCCTCTAACCCCAAACCAAAGTGTGGGCCAGGAACGGTACTGATTTCAGCAAAGGTCTGGAAGCGGCGGATACGGCTGTCGAGGAACTGGGTTGGCAACGCATCAAGATGACGGCGCAACTCACAGAAGCCTGGTAGGGTCAGTAGAGCCTGTGGGTCAGCCGCGACACCATTGGCCTGCAACACGGTCGCTGCCTGTTCAACCAATGCCGGATCAAAACCGGTATGTACGTTATAAATGCCAAAGCCCAAATTATCGCGCAAAGCAATAGCAGCACAGACGTTGGCGGCAATCATGCACTCTTCAACAATACGGTTAGCAATACGGCGGTGCTCAACAATGATATCCAGCACCTCGCCTTTTTCACCCAATAGGAAGCGGTAATCTGGACGGTCTTTAAACACCAGGGCATGTTCTTGACGCCAGTTGCTACGCGCCTCGCACACCCGTTTCAGCAATAGGATTTGCTCGGCAATATCCGCATCCGGTGGCTGCCAACCGGTGTTGCCGTCCAGCCAGTCAGAAACCTCGTCATAAACCAGTTTGGCTTTGGACTCGACCCAGGCGGCAGAGAAACGAATATCATCACTCAGCGCGCCATCAGCGGCGATAGTCACACGGCACACCAATACCGGGCGGCGCTCATTTGGCCGCAATGAGCAGAGGTTGTCAGACAAGTGGCGTGGCAGCATCGGAATGTTGAAGCCAGGCAGATAGTTAGTAAATGCACGTTTACGGGCGATTAAATCCAACTCACTGTTTTCATCGACATAGGCGGTTGGATCAGCAATGGCAATGGTCAACAACAGGGAACCGTCACCGTTGTCTTCCACATACAGCGCATCATCCATATCTTCGGTGCTGTTGCTGTCGATAGTAACAAAATGGAGCGCCGTCAGGTCTTCGCGTACTAAGGTGCTATCATGCAAGGCAGATTCAACCATAACCGGGGCTTCACGCTCCAGATTATGGCGAGCTAATGTTACCCACCAAGGCACGAAATGATCTTCACCATTAGTAATAAATGCCGTCAAATCAGCATTAAAAGCACGATCGCCTTTTAATGGGTGACGGCGCATTTCAGCCACCGCCCAATCACCGTTCTGGAAGTCGTGGGTTAACTCACGGGCTGGACGACATTGGATGGCATCACGCAGCAGCGGGTGGTCAGGCACGATAGACAGACGATCATCTTTTCGTTGGACGCGACCGACAAAGCGGGATAAAAATGGCTCGACCAATGTTTCTGGCTCAGCAATTTCACGATCTTTATCCGTGTGCAAGGTGGCAATAATCCGATCGCCGTGCATGACTTTCTTCATCTGTGGCGGCGGAATAAAATAACTTTTCTGCCCATCTACCTCAAGAAAGCCAAAGCCTTTCTCAGTACCTTTAACCACGCCTTCAACGCGCGGGGTCTGAGTGTGAAGTTGCTGTTTTAGCTGCGCCAGCAGCGGGTTATCTTGAAACATATCGTCCAGTGAATGGTGTAGTGAGTGGGTTTAATCCGGCTGACAGTTTTACGCGAATCAGCCCCATCGGGCAAGCGGCATATCACGTTGGAGGGGAATTCCTTGTTAATGGTATGGGCATATCCGTTGCCCATGATTGCCAGCCCTGGCAACAGCCAGAGGGCCGGCTTTAGCTAACAAACTCAGGCAATGCGCTGTGACAATGGTGGTTGCCAGCGTCGAATGGTCACTGGCACTGATTTTGACGTTGGGGTGTGGGTTTGATCACCAAAGCTGGATAAGGGCACCAGTGGGTTGGTTTCAGGATAGTATGCGGCGAGATTACCGCGCGGGATATCATAGCTCACTAACTTGAATCCACTGACTTTACGAGTAATCCCATCATTCCATAAGGTTTCTATTTCCACTAGCACGCCATCTTCTAAAGCCAACGCGGCCAAATCTTGTGGATTAATGAACAAAACTTCTCGCTGACCATAGACACCCCGGTAGCGATCATCGAGACCATAAATGGTGGTGTTATATTGATCATGAGAGCGCAATGTTTGTAACACAAACGGGGCCGCCGCCCCTGCAATCGGCGGGAATAGACTCTCTGGTAGGGGTGCGGCGCAAAATTCAGCTTTACCACTTGGGGTAGCAAAACGCATTTCAGCGGCGGCGCTACCCAGATAGAAACCACCGGGTTGATCACAACGCGTGTTGAAATTATCAAAGCCCGGTACGGTGGCGGCAATATGGTCACGGATCAGATTGTAGTCAGCGGCTAATGCCAGCCAGTCCAACTTTGCACCATTAACCTTTTTGTTAGCGAAAACCGCATTGGCGATGCCACAAACAATGGCGGTTTCGGCGTGCTGGGTATCCGCCAGCGGCTTCCCGACCCCTTCAGATGCGTGCACCATACTGAAAGAATCTTCTACCGTAATGAATTGTGAACCACTGGCTTGCATATCGCGCTCGGTGCGGCCCAGTGTCGGCAAAATCAAGGCATCAGTGCCGGTTATCAGGTGACTACGATTTAGCTTGGTACTGATATGAACGGTCAACTCGCAACTGCGTAATGCTTGTGCGGTGCGCTCAGTATCCGGTGCCGCCGCCGCCAAATTCCCGCCAAGGGCAATCAGCACTTTTACTTCACCGCGCAACATCGCTTCGAGAGCTTCCACGGTGTTATGACCCGCACTTTGTGGTGGGGTGAAACCAAAATGGTCGGCCAAACGATCCAGCATGGCTTTTGCGGGTTTTTCATCAATGCCCATCGTGCGATTACCTTGCACGTTACTGTGACCACGTACCGGACATAACCCCGCGCCGGGCTTGCCTAACTGACCAAACAACAGTTGGAGATTAGCCAGTTCCCGCACCGTTATCACTGAATGTTTATGCTGAGTGATCCCCATCGCCCAGGTGATGATAACGCGCTCGGCATGTTGATAAATATCAGCGGCATAGCGAATTTGCTCTTCACTCAGGCCCGACTGTTGGGTGATCTGCGCCCAACAGGTGTTATCAACGGCCGCCAGATACGCGGCTATACCTTGTGTATGTACCGCAATAAAGGCTTGATCAAACAAACCTGATTCCCCTTGCGCCAATTGATGGCGATGGGTTTCCAATAAGGCTTTTACCATGCCGCGCACCGCCGCCATATCACCACCTAAATTAGGTTGAAAATAAGCAGAACTAATAGGGGAGGATTTTGGTGTCAGCATCTCAAGAGGATTTTGCGGATCGGCGAAACGCTCCAAACCGCGTTCACGCAAGGTATTGAAGCTAACAATACGTGCACCGCGATCTTTGGCATGACGGAGGCTGTGTAGCATGCGGGGGTGGTTAGTCCCCGGGTTTTGTCCGAAAACAAAAATAGCATCGGCCAGTTCGAAGTCCTGCATCTGAATGGTACCTTTACCAACGCCGATACTCTGCTTTAATCCGGTACCACTGGCTTCATGGCACATGTTTGAGCAGTCCGGGAAGTTATTGGTCCCCAACATGCGGCCAAATAACTGATAAAGGTAAGAGGCTTCATTGCTGGCACGCCCGGAGGTATATAGCTCCAACTGATCGGGGTTATCCAATCCATTAATATGCTGAGCGATCAACGCCAAAGCATCTTCCCAACTGATGGGTTGGTAGCGGTCAGTTTGTGGGTTATAACGCATCGGATGGGTGAGCCGCCCCTGGTACTCAAGGAAGTAGTCACTCTGCTGGCGCAATGTGGTCAGACTGTGTTCGGCAAAGAATTGGGGTTCCACCGCTTTGCGGGTCGCTTCCCAACTGACCGCTTTAGCGCCATTTTCGCAAAAACTGAAGGTGCTGTGATTATCGTCGCCCCAGGCACAACCGGGGCAGTCAAAACCTTTTACCTGATTGACCCGCAACAAATTGCGAATATTTTTCAACGCTTGCTTGCTGTCCAGGACAAAGCGGGTGGTTGCTTCGAGAGAACCCCAGCCGCCAGCCGCGCCGGTATAGGGTTTTATTGCTGATTTAAATTTCATAATGATACGCCGCAGGTGTCTTTTTTGTTTCAGGCAGGTAACAAAATCATTAACTGTTTGAGTCTGTTTTGTCACAAGTTTAGTGGCGCGGCGGTATGACGTCTAATCGAATACCGCAATCGCGGCATAGAGGGGATTTATCGTGGTTGATAACATGCGGTGAGACGCGCCAGAAGTGTATCGCGCTCACTGCATAGAGTGGCAGCGCGATGTACCAGCATTCTTATCGTCGGCCGGTGCTCACCGCCACAGGTATTTACTGAGCGTGGTCAGTGGATTAATGCTCGGGGTAGACCTTCTCTTTAAACTCACACAAGTCTTCAATAATGCACGAACCACAGCGCGGTTTACGGGCAATACAGGTATAGCGACCATGCAGGATCAACCAGTGGTGGCAATCAAGCTTAAATTCAGCCGGAACCACCTTGAGTAGCTTGGCTTCAACCTGATCTACATTGCTACCGGGAGCAAAGCCAGTGCGATTACAGACACGGAATATATGGGTATCTACCGCGATGGTGGGCCAACCAAAGGCGGTGTTCAACACCACATTGGCCGTTTTACGCCCCACACCGGGCAGCGCTTCGAGTGCTGCTCTGTCTTCAGGCACCTCGCCATTATGTTTTTCCAGCAAAATACGGCAGGTTTTAATCACATTTTCAGCTTTGGTATTAAACAGGCCGATGGTCTTGATGTATGCCTTCAGGCCATCCACACCCAGGTCAAGCAGGGCTTGCGGGGTATTAGCCACCGGATAAAGTTTGGCAGTGGCTTTATTGACGCTGACATCGGTGGCTTGTGCCGAGAGCAACACCGAAATAAGCAGTTCAAAAGGTGAGGTGTAGACCAGTTCAGTGGTTGGATGTGGATTGTTGTCCCGCAGACGGGTCAGAATCGCGACACGTTTTTCTTTATTCATAAGGCTTTCCCGGCATCTCCATCCTGAAGTTGCGGCGCAGTTGCTACTACTTGTGCTTTGCGCGCTTTTATTTTTTCGTCAATGACATATTTACCGGCCAGCAGTAATCCCAAACCAATAAAGGCACCTGGTGGCAGCATTGCCAGCAGGAAAGGGCTATCCAGATGCAGAATTTCGATACGCAGCACTTTTGCCCAGTTGCCTAACAGCATATCTGCGCCATCAAACAACGTACCGTTACCCAAGATTTCACGCAGTGATCCCAGAACAAATAACGCGCTGGTTGCCCCTAGCCCCATAGCCAGGCCATCGAGTGCCGATAACCCCACCGGGTTCTTGGCCGCGTAAGCTTCCGCCCGGCTAATCACAATGCAGTTAGTCACAATCAATGGAATAAATATCCCGAGGGATTGATATAACCCAAAGGCATAAGCGTTAATCAGCATTTGCACGGTACTGACCACGGAAGCAATGATCATCACATAGATTGGAATACGAATTTCATTTGGCACCCAGCGGCGCAAAGCCGATACCGCGGTATTGGTACATACCAATACCAGCGTGGTAGCTAATCCCAAACCGAGGGCATTGGTGGCGGTAGAGGAGACCGCCAACAACGGACATAGCCCCAGTAGCTGCACTAGCGCTGAGTTATTCTTCCATAACCCCTGCGCTAACAGATTTTTTGCTTCACTCATTGCCGTTCTCCACAGACTGGCAGGCTATCAAGCCTTGCTGGCAAGGTTTCCAAATACAGCGTGGTGCTTTTCACCGCCCGCACCACCGCTCTTGGGGTAATGGTGGCGCCGGTAAATTGATCAAAGGTACCGCCATCTTTTTTTACGGCCCAGCGTTTGTCTTGTTCACTTGCTACATGTTGGCCGCTGAAATGGCTAATCCAGTCAGAGATTCTAATATCAATTTTATCACCGAGACCGGGGGTTTCGTGATGTTCTATCACCCGACTGCCCAGCACATTACCGTGGAAATCTGCACCGACTAACAGTTGGATAGCACCGGAATAACCATCGGGAGCGGTGGTTTCAATCGCGGCAGCCACGGGTTTATTCGCCAACCGGGCCAGATACAAGCGATGAGGCGACAGGTTACCCAACGCGGCATCAGTGACAACGTAACATTCAGCTTGCATATCGTTGTCATAATTTTCAGCCGGAACAACCTGATCCAGCAACGCTTTTTGTTGCAAAGCGGCCTGATGGGCGATGGTTGACTCTGTCAGTGAGTTAACCACCGCCGTCAATCCGGTAGCACCGGCGGCAAACAGCGCCAAAGTAATGCCGTGACGCTTCATGGTTTTTAGCATAACGGCTCCTTATTTACCGGCACGGTTGTGACCATAAACCCGAGGCTGGGTATAGTGGTCAATCAGTGGAACAGTAATATTGGCCAGCAGTACGGCAAAGGCAACCCCATCAGGATAGCCACCATACACCCGAATTAACCACACCAGAATACCGATTAATGCACCGAAAATCAGGCGGCCACGGGGCGTGGTGGAGGCACTGACCGGATCGGTGGCAATAAAGAACGCCCCCAACATGGTGGCACCGGAAAACAGGTGCAACATCGGCGGGGCAAAACTTTGCGGGGCAACTATCCAACTGATTGCGGCACAGCCAGCCAGCGCCAACAAGAAACTGACCGGAATGTGCCAATGAATCGCTTTACGCCACAGCAGCAATAAGCCGCCCGCCAGAAAACCGAGATTGATCCATTGCCAGCCGACCCCCGCCAGCGTTGCGGCAAAAATGGGCTGTTGCAGAATTTTTGCCACGGGTTGTGAGCGTAGGGCGGTTTTAAAGCTATCAAGCGGTGTGGCCTGACTGACACCGTCATAACTCATCTGGAGTTGATGAATATCAGCGCCACTGTGGGTATATCCGGTAAAGATAGTTAAAAGAGAGTCATAAAACCCCACCGGTGTAGCTTGTAATGGCTGCGGTGGTAACCAACTGGTCATTTGTACCGGGAATGAAATAAGCAGAACAACATAACCCACCATGGCCGGGTTGAACGGATTTTGTCCCAAGCCACCATACAGTTGTTTAGCGATGACGATAGCAAACAGCGTACCCAACACAATCATCCACCAAGGGGCCAATGGGGGCAGGCTTATCCCCAGAAGCAGGCCGGTGAGCAGGGCGGAGTTATCTTGTAACCGCATCAATACGGGCTGTTTGCGTAACTGCAAAACGGCCCCTTCGGCTAGCATGGCGGTAACCATTGCCAGTGCTACCTGAATCAGGTTGCCATAACCAAAGAAGTAGGTCTGAGCAATAATGCCCGGAATGCAGGCCAGAATCACCAGCAGCATGATGCTACGGGTACTACGTTGATTGTGCGTAAAAGGGGAACTGGCTATTTGCAACCCTTGGTTCTGGGTCGATGCTGCTGGCCTGAATTTCATGAAATTACAACCATATGTCGAATGCTTAACAGAGTTCTTAAACGCAGTTATCGCGCTGGCAAGTCAATACTTGCGGGCATCGATACACTCAGCCGTCAGGGGGATAATATTTGTGCCGCATTCTACCCTATTCAGACAAAGTGTAATACGCCTTAATCATAGGGTTATTATCCATAATGCGTTGAAATATTAAGTAAGCTGTAGCATTTAATAAACCAGGCTAATCTAAAAATTTAACTTGCAATTTATATCGCGATGGTAACAAACATATAGCAAGAACGGGTTTTTGCGCGGCTTGAGGGTATTAGGCTTTGGTCTCAGATAAATAGATTTAACTCTTTGTTTTAATGGGTTTGTTTTTGTTTTATCTGTAGCTAATCAACTGTAAGTTAACGATTTATTAACTTGTGAAATTAGAGTTGAGAAAAGCGTTGGCATAATGATAGATTAATG
>NZ_JAZGQA010000102.1:0-16085 GCF_048593855.1 Yersinia sp. 2542 StPb PI | reverse complement strand
AATGAGCAGGGTATCATTGTCGCAGTCAGGATAGATATTCACTACATTCAGCACGTTACCGGAACTTTCGCCCTTGGTCCACAAACGTTGTTTGGTGCGAGAGAAAAAGGTTACCTTGCCGGTTTGCTGTGTCACCGTCAGTGCTGCCTGATTCATATACCCCATCATCAGAACTTCACCGGAAATGGCATGCTGAACGATGGCTGGCATCAGATTGTCGACTTTATCCCAATCCAGTTGGGCAATTTGTTGTTCGCTTAACACACTCTTATCTCCACGCCTTGTTCAGACAAATACTTTTTCAATTCGCCGATATTAATGATTTGTTTATGGAACACCGAGGCTGCCAGCGCACCATAGACATCTGTGTCACGGAAAGCCTCAAGGAAGTGTTCTGGGGTACCTGCACCGCCAGAGGCTATCAACGGAACATGGCAGATGGCTCGCATCTGTTTCAACTGACGTAAATCGTAGCCGTTGCGCACGCCATCTTGGTTCATCATATTCAGCACAATCTCACCGGCTCCACGTAACTGGACCTCTTTGATCCAATCCTCGGTCTGCCAGGTGGTGGCTTTGGTCCGTTTTTCATCGCCAGTGAATTGATAAACCTGATAACTGTCACTTTCCGCGTCATACCAAGTATCAATACCGACGACAATGCATTGTACGCCATAGCGGTCGGCCAAACGGGTAATTAAGGTCGGATCTGCCAGCGCCGGTGAGTTGATAGAGATTTTATCGGCACCGAAGGTCAGGATTTGACCGGCATCTTCAACGCTTTTAATCCCACCCGCCACGCAGAAAGGAATATCAATCACTTCTGCGACCCGCGATACCCAGCTTTTATCGACCACACGGCCGTCAGATGACGCAGTAATATCGTAAAACACCAGCTCGTCGGCACCTTCTTGTGCATAACGCTGCGCCAGTGGCACGATGTCGCCGATGATTTCGTGATTACGGAACTGGACGCCTTTGACCACTTGGCCGTCTTTCACATCCAGACAAGGGATTATACGTTTTGCCAGCATGCGATCGCCTCCTTCACGTTAAACTTGCCGTCCAATAGCGCGCGGCCCACAATCACACCTTGCACACCACTGCCACGCAGGCGGGCAATATCATCCAGACAACCGATACCACCGGAAGCCTGGAATGCCACTTGTGGGTAGCGCTGGCACACTTCCTGATACAGTTCTACATTGGAACCACTCAGGGTGCCATCGCGGGAAATGTCAGTACACAACACATGTTTTAGGCCAAACGGCAGGTATTGCTCGACGATTTGTTCCAGCGTAGCATCTGAGTTTTCCTGCCAACCGCTGATAGCCACCTGTTTGCGACCTGCCTCATTAATTCGGACATCCAGCGCTAATACAATGGCTTCAGCGCCATAGCGCTCAAACCACTGTTGCACCATTTCTGGCTGCTTAACGGCTGTCGAACCCACAACAACCCGTGTTGCACCGGCTTCCAGCAGTGCGACCACATCTTGTTCGTTACGGATACCGCCGCCCACCTGCACCGGGACATCCACACCAGCCAGTAACTCGCGCAGCAAGGGGATCTGACGGGCTGCCGGATCTTTGGCCCCGGTAAGATCGACCAGATGTAACACCTGAGCGCCTTGCTGCTGATAATCCTGTAAGCGAGGCAGTGGGTGATTACCGTAATCACGCTGCTGGCCGTAATCGCCCTGATGCAAACGCACCACCTTGCCTTCGATCAAATCCAACGCAGGAATAATCATGGTGCTCACATCTCCAGAAAGTTTTTCAGCAATTGGGCTCCAGCCGCACCGGAGCGTTCCGGATGAAACTGCACGCCAAAGAAGTTGTCTTTTTCTACTGCGGCGGTAAACGGTTCGCCGTAATTGGCCTGGGCGATGGTATCTGGGCATATTGGCATTGCATATCCGTGCACAAAGTAGAAATAGGTCCCATCCGGGATCCCACGAAACAAATGATTACCCGCTTGTGGGGTAATTTGATTCCAGCCCATGTGCGGCAGCGGTAAACCAAAATCCATCATCTGTTTTACCGGCGTATCAATAATACCGAGAGTTTCAATGCCACCACTCTCCTCGCTGCTGGTCGCCAGCAACTGCATTCCCAGGCAGATACCCAATACCGGCTGAGTACAGCTCTTAATCAGTTCGATAAGTTCGCGTTCTTTTAACTGCTCCATTGCTGCATGGGCAGTACCGACACCTGGCAGGAAAAGCTTATCTGCACGCAGTACAATCTCAGGGTCACGGCTGATAACGGGTGCATAACCCAAACGTTGCACCGCATAGGTGACAGAGGAGAGGTTGGCGCACCCTGTATCCAGAATCACCACATTCATTACAGCACTCCTTTGGAACTTGGCAGGGTATTGCCCTCAACGCGGATCGCCTGACGTAAAGTACGACCAAACACTTTAAACAGGCTCTCGACCCGGTGGTGATCGTTACGGCCTTTGGTTTTCAAGTGCAGGGTACAGGCCATGGCATAAGAGAGGGAGCGGAAGAAGTGCTCAACCATCTCAGTGCTCAGGTCACCCACGCGCTGGTAGTTAAATTCCGCTTTGTATTCCAGATGCGGGCGGCCGGAAATATCTAGCGCGCAGCGCGCCAGACACTCGTCCATTGGCAAGACAAAACCAAAACGGCCAATACCGCGTTTGTCACCGAGCGCGTTGTTAATCGCTTCGCCCAGTGCCAGTGCCGTATCTTCTACGGTGTGGTGGTCATCAATGTAGAGGTCACCGCTGACCTGAATATCCATACGGAAACCGCCGTGAGTGGCGATTTGATCCAGCATATGGTCGAAGAAGCCCACGCCGGTTTTGATCTTGCTGCCCCCTTCACGATCGAGCCACACATTTACATCAATTGCCGTCTCTTTGGTGACACGGTTAACATAGGCATGACGGTCTCGTTGGGTTAGCTGCTTGGCAATCTGCGACCAGTTCAAACCATCACGCTGATAACGCAAGCCGCTGATGCCCATATTGTGAGCCAATTGCAGGTCAGTTTCTCGGTCGCCGATAACATAGCTATTAGCACTATTCATTACGCCTTCAGCCAGATAACTTTCTACCAACTCGGTTTTCGGCTTACGGCAAGTACAATTATCCGCAGGTAGGTGCGGGCAAATTAGCACTTGCTCGAAATTGACGCCCTGAGAGCTAAATATTTGCATCATCAGGTTATGGGGAGGATCAAACGTTTCCTGTGGGAAACTGTGGGTACCCAAGCCATCTTGATTGGTTATCATCACCAAACGATAATCCGCTTTTTGCAGTGCCAGCAAGGCCGGGATCACTTCTGGCTCCAGCGCCAGTTTGTCCAGCCGGTCAACCTGAAAGTCTTCTGGTGGCTCAGCAATCAGGGTGCCGTCTCTGTCAATAAAAAGAAATTTCTGGCTCATATCGTTTCCTTACGCAGGCTGGAGGTATTAGTGCTATTGGGGCTATTGATACCGGGCAGGGGAGCAAGGGCGGCAATCACTCGCTCACACTCCTGACGGGTGCCTACCGTAATGCGCAGGCAGTTGGATAACCCAGGTTGCTTATTTTGGTCACGCAGGATGATGCCTTGGTCCCACAGGATTTTGAATACATTGCTGGCGGCGGTAAAACGGGCCAGTAAATAGTTACTTTCACTGGTAAATACCTGCTCAACACAGGCACAGTCTTGCAGCGCGCTTTGTAACCATGCGCGGTTAGTTCGTACTTCGTTTACCCGCTGGCGCATTTGCTCAAGACCTTGTGGGCTGAGCGCTTGTGCAGCAATATCGGCCACCGGTGTAGACAACGGATAGGGCGCGATCACTTTCAGCAACAATTGGATGATATCGCTGTTGGCCAAGGTAAAGCCACAACGTAAACCGGCCAATGCAAAAGCTTTCGATAAGGTGCGCAAAATGACTAAATTCGGATAATCTTTTAGCCAACCGCTTACCGAGGCCTGTGGGCAGAACTCGATATAGGCTTCATCGATAGCCACGATAGCGCGACCTTGCGCCAGTTCCAGCACTTCACGCAGAGAGGCTGGGTTGATTAAATTGCCAGTTGGGTTATTTGGGCTGCAAACATAGATCAATTTCACTCGATCCAGGTTTTCTTTAATTGCCGGTAGATCTAACTGCCAGTCCGCGGTGGTTTGCACGGTACGCAATTCAACACCAAAGGTTTCGGCGCTGACGGCATACATACCATAGGTTGGCGGGCAGAAGAGTATCGCATCTTCACCCGGTTCACAGAATGCACGAATTAGCAGCTCAATACCTTCATCGGCACCACGGCTGACTAACACTTGATCAGTTGCTAAACCGGCATAGGCGGCATAACGCTCAATCACCTGTTTCGGCTGACATTCTGGATAGCGATTGAAGTTTTGTGCCGTAAGTTGGTATTCGGTCGCTAGCGGGTATTCGTTGGCATTAAGCCAAACATCGCCATTACCGCCCAAACGGCGGGCAGACATATAAGGGGTCAGGGCACGGACATTGGCACGGGCCAAATCGGTGACGTTGGTAGATTGGCTCATGCTTGCTCCTTTTGGCCGGCTGTCAGGGCCGCAACACGTAGGGTAACGGCGTTTTTGTGGGCGGTGAGTTGTTCGGCTTGCGCTAAAATTTCGATAGTCGAAGCCAGACCCAGCAAGCCCTGCGGTGTTAATTGCTGTACTGTCATTCGCTTAACAAAATCGGCCAGACCCAAACTGGAATAAGTTGAGGTATAACCATAAGTCGGTAACACGTGGTTGGTACCGGAGGCATAATCACCCGCAGATTCCGGCGACCAGTCACCCATAAAGACTGAACCGGCATTATTAATCTGATCGATAATGTCTTCCGGCTGACGGATTTGCAAAATTAAGTGTTCTGGGCCGTATTGGTTACTGATATCAATACATTGTTGCAAATCTTTGGTGACGATCAAACGGCTGCTTTCCAGTGCCTGACGAGCGATATCAGCGCGCGATAACAATTTAAGTTGCTGCTCTACCTCAACAGCGACTGCTTGGGCAATGGCGGCATCCGGGGTCAGTAATACCACTTGTGAATCCGGCCCGTGCTCCGCTTGAGACAGCAAATCAGAGGCAATAAACGCCGGTGTAGCACCACTGTCGGCAATAACCAACACTTCTGACGGGCCAGCTGGCATGTCAATTGCAGCACCATCCAAACGTTGGCTTACCTGACGCTTCGCTTCAGTGACATACGCGTTGCCGGGGCCAAAAATCTTGTTCACTTTCGGTATTGATTCGCTACCGAATGCCATGGCAGCAATCGCTTGTGCTCCACCAATCTGGAACACTTCATTAATCCCACACAGTTGCGCGGCATACAGTATTTCATCGGCAATCGGCGGCGGGGAACATAAAATGACCCGCTGGCAACCGGCAATGCGTGCTGGGGTACCGAGCATGAGTACGGTAGACAGCAGCGGGGCGGAACCACCGGGAATATACAAGCCGACGGAGGCAATCGGACGGGTGATTTGCTGGCAGCGTACGCCCGGTTGCGTTTCAACATCCACCACGGGCATTTTCTGCGCGTTGTGGAAGATTTCAATATTACATACTGCTTTCGCCATGGCTTGTTTAATGTCGTCATTCAAGCGCCCGACGGCGGCAGTTATCTCATCGCTACTGATGCGGATATTGGTAACCTGCACCGTATCAAAGCGTTGGCTGAAATCACGCAAGGCACTGTCACCCTCGGCTTTCACCCGATCAAGGATTTCGCTGACGGTTGCGGTGATTCTGTCAGAGGCATTAATTGCCGGGCGGCTCAACAGCGATTTTTTCTGCTCTTCGCTGCATTGCTGCCAGTCGATTAGGGTATTGAAATTCGTCGGCTGCATCAGTTACTCCATCATTTTTTCAATCGGTAATACCAGAATGGAGCTGGCACCTAACGCTTTCAGCTTTTCCATGGTTTCCCAGAACAGCGTCTCGCTACTGACCATGTGCATGGCGACACGGCTCTTATCACCGGCCAATGGCAGAATAGTAGGGCGCTCGGCACCTGGCAGCAGAGTAATGATTTCGTCCAAACGTTCACTGGGTGCATGCATCATGATGTATTTGGATTCACGTGCTTGAATAACGCCCTGAATTCGGGTCATCAGGCGATCAATCAGTTGTTGCTTATCGGCTGGCATTTCGCCATCACGCTGAATCAGGCACGCTTTGGAGCGGTAAATGACTTCAACTTCGCGCAGGCCGTTGGCTTCCAGGGTGGCACCGGTTGACACCAAATCACAGATAACATCCGCCAAACCGGCACGGGGAGCCACTTCAACAGAACCGTTCAGTAAACAAGATTTAAAGGTAACCCTTTGTTTATCAAGGTATTGCTTTAAAATGTGTGGGTAAGAGGTGGCGATGCGCTTATTTTGCAGGCATTGCGGGCCGGTATACTCGGTATCCAGTGAGGCTGCCAGTGACAGGCGACAGCCACCGAAATCCAGGCGGCGTAAGGTGAAGTAACGGGGATCTTCGCCTTGAGCACGGCGGCTCAGTAACTCTTCTTCCAGCACGTTTTCGCCAATAATCCCCAGATCAACCACCCCATCCATCACCAGTCCTGGGATATCGTCATCACGTACTCGCAGGATATCGATTGGCATATTTTCTGCAAAAGCGATCAGGCGCTGTTGTTGCAAATTGATTTTAATCCCGCAGCGCGATAACAATTCATGGCAATCATCACTCAGGCGGCCTGATTTCTGCATTGCAATGCGTAAACGTGTTTTATCCAGCATGGTAAATCCTCAATCTATTAATTAATCATATAAAATGATGAGCAACAAAAAAGCCCTCGGAAGATAATCTTCCGAGGGCTTTCTCTATTGCGTTCTACCGCCACCTGGAAGATTCGTTAACCGTCTTCCAGCACACATCGGCCTGCAAGACTAGTCAGGATGATGGTGATGATGGTGATTAAATTGAACGCAGTTCATAATAATTTCTCTGTTTGGGCGGTTTTGAGCAAATCAAAATAGCCTTGATGTATCCATATAGCCATGACGTGGCATAACTTCTGTCAATCAACCTAAACCATCTGCTCGGTAGCGCGCAACCTTTTTTTCGCCTGATGCATTTATTTCACCCTGGAAGGGTGCGGCTTATTAACCAGTAATGGTTTTCTACTTAGTCATTATCACTTTGTTTTATGTCAGTATAAGCATGAAATATTTACCCAGCGTCATTATACCGATTTATAGAAAGAGGCCCATAATAGAGAGTAATTGTTAGGTAACAGTAGTTGGCGTAACTTATGCGTATTACGTGTGTTATCGGTATACACCCGTCATACTTCAAGCTGCATGTGCATTAGCCGCCTTCCTGCAACTCGAATTATTTAGGGTATAGGTTATCGGTATGAATCCGTGGAGAGCAATTGAAATGAAGAAAGTAGCCATTATTGGGTTGGGCTGGCTGGGGATGCCATTGGCGCAATCATTAATCCGTCGTGGAATACAAGTGGTTGGCAGTAAGACTACGCCAGATGGTGTCGATGCCGCCAGAATGAGCGGAGTTGATTGTTTTCAATTGCAACTGACACCGGAACTGATTTGCTCTCCAGACGATCTGGAGCAACTGATGACCGCTGATGCTTTGGTCATTACCTTACCTGCCAGCCGCACCGCCGAACGTGGGGAACAATATCTTCAGGCGGTACAGATGGTGGTCGACAGCGCATTGGCTTTCGGTATGCCGCGCATTATTTTTACCAGTTCTACCTCGGTGTATGGCGAAACCCGTGGCCGAATCAAAGAGAGTTCACCGCTTCAACCAGTGACCACTGCCGGTAAAACACTGATGGAGCTAGAGCTTTGGTTGCATAAGTTACCCAATACTTCGGTGGATATCTTGCGCCTTGCCGGGCTAGTGGGCACCGATCGCCATCCTGGCCGTTTTCTGGCAGGGAAATGCGGTGTGCAAGGCGGCTCACTGGGGGTTAACCTGGTGCATCAGGAAGATGTTATTTCAGCCATCGAGTTGTTGCTTAAGCTGCCAAGGGGCGGCCATATTTATAATTTGTGTGCGCCACACCATCCCGCCAAGCGTGATTTCTATCCTGAGTGCGCGCGAGCATTACAATTGACGCCACCGGAGTTTGCTCCCGAGGATATTGAGGAAGCACCACGTGAGATTGATGGCAGCAAAATTTGTAGCGAGCTGGGGTTTGAGTATCAATATCCAGACCCAAATCGAATGCCTTTGAATTAATTATCTTATCGGCTACTGAGCGTTTGTATTTTGGGCTTGGGCAGTGCTCGAAATCCTCACGTACTACGTGTACGCTCCGGTTTTTGCGCGCTGGCCGCACCCAAACTACTTTCGCTCGCTATGCCTTGAATGGATATTGAAAGCATTACAACATAAGAATCAATGCCCTATCACCGCTTTTGATGGATATAGGTCAGCGCCAGCGCCATCGCTAATACCAGTCCTTTGATGATATCCATGGCATAATAAGGTACTGACAGCATCACCAGGCCGTTTTGTAATACACCCAGGATCACCGCGCCAATTAAGGTGCCGAAAGCATTAGGCTTGCCAGAACCGGCCAAAGAGAAACCGATATACGCTGCTGCCACGGCATCCATTAGGTAGCCCCCCCCGGCGTTCACCTGCGACGAGCCAATACGTGATGCCAGCAGAATGCCACCCAGTGCCGCTAACAGGGAAGAGAGCACATAGGCCAGCACCCGATAACGCACAGTACGGATACCCGCCAATCGAGCCGCTTCTGGATTACCCCCAATTGCATACATGCGCCGGCCATGCTTGGTTAGCGACAGATACAACTGCACTACAATTGTCACCGCCAGCATAATCAGCACAATTACCGGCACTTGGCCCAGCGCTGAAAACATCTCAGGAATGACGCCTTCCGCCATATCGCCGCTGGGTAGCAACATATTTTGCGTGATAGACCCGCCATAACTGTAGGTCATCGCCACGCCCTGAATCACAAATAGACTGGCAAGGGTGGCCAGCATGTCAGGGATCTTCAGTACCACGATCAGAAAGGCGTTAAACAGGCCGACCAAGGTACAAATCAGTAGCGTTAGAATAATGGCGCCAGTGGTACCAAAACCGTACCAGACAAATAGCGATACCACGATGGCATTGGCCAACGAAGCGGTGGAACCCACCGACAGATCAAAACCACCAATCGACAGCGAAATCGACACTCCAATGGCAATCACCGTCACGATGGCGATGGAGCGCAAAATATTGATAATATTGTTTGGATCGAGGAAGTTATCCGATGCCAAGCCAAATAACGCGATTAGCGCCACAACGGTGAGTAACATCCCCCATTTGTAGAGAAAATCAAAGAGCTGATGACGCCATGGTTGTGCGTCGGCTAGGGGGATTTCTTTGTTCACTGAGGAGTTCCTCCAGTAGAGAATAGTAATAATGTCTCTTCATCAACATCGGCGGCGTTCAGTTCGGCGACAATACGCCCATCCCACAACACACAGATGCGAGAGCATAAACCGACCAATTCTGAGAATTCACCGGATGCATAAATAATGCCTTTCCCACTCTGTGCTAAAGCGTCAATCAGAGTGAACAGGTCTTGCTTGGCTTTGATGTCGACACCTTTAGTCGGTTCATCAAAAATCAGTACCTGCGCATCACCGCGCAACCACTTGCCGATTGCCACTTTCTGCTGATTGCCTCCCGATAGGCGCGCGAGTTTCTGTTGCGGCGAAGAGGCACGTATCCCAAGACGCTGAATTAACTCTTTGGCCCAATTTAGCTCCTGACGGCGGCTAAAAATACTCCAGCGGGAAAAACTGTCATCGGCGGCCACACTGAGATTCATCGCAATCCCTTCGTGGATAAAAATACCTTCTTTGCGCCGCTCTTCCGGTACCAATGCCAATCCTTGTGCGACAGATTGGGCGGGCGAGCGTGGCTTCCAGGTTTTACCTTGTAATTCGCCACTGTCGACACGGCTGGGTGTTGCGCCAAACAACGCTTTGCACAGTTCGGTTTTCCCCGCACCGGCTAACCCGGCAATACCCAGAATCTCCCCTTCATGCAGTGTCAGGGAAATATCGCGCAATTTGTGTTGATCATGTAAACCGCGTACAGCCAGCAGTGTTTTACGGCTGACCGCCGCTCGCCGAGGGGGAAAAATATCATCCAGCGTATGGCCAAGCATTTTTTCCACAATCTGCTCGCCGCTTAGCTCACCCATGGCATCATGGCTGACACGCCGCCCATCACGTAACACCGTTAATTGATCGCAAATTTCGCGTAATTCATGGATGCGATGTGAAATGAAAACGATTGCCATGCCTTCCGATTGCAAACGGCGGACTACGCGGAACAAGCGCGCGCTCTCTTCTTGATCCAGTGGTGCGGTGGGTTCATCTAAAATCAGGAAACGGCATTGGTGGGAAAGGGCGCGGGCTAATAACACCTGTTGTTTCTCTGCCAGCGTGCAGGATTCCAGACGTTGACGCACATTTAATTTAACATCAAGTTGCCCGAGTAGCGCTTCTGCCTGACGGTAAAGCTGCGGCCAGTTAAACAGATGTCCCTGCTCCGCCAGTGTATCCAGCATAATATTTTCCGCCACAGACAGGGTGGGGATCAGCGCGACATCAACCTCTTGCTGAACCACATGGATACCCTGTTGTTTGGCTTGTCGGGGGGAATGAATATCTATCTGTTGGCCATCAATATAGATCTCACCACGATAGTGACTGTGAGCGCCGGAAAGAATAGCCATCAAGGTTGATTTTCCTGCACCATTAGCACCGACCAGTGCATGGGTGGAACCACCTTCCAGTGTAAAATCAACTTGTTGCAGTGCATGGAATCCAGAAAACGAAATAGAGATATTGCGCATCTCAAGGCGGGAGGAGCTGATGCTGGACATAAATTTCTGTGACTGCCCTATAAAGTATTTTGGCGACCTACCCCTTTTTGCTATTCAGAAATAGGCTTACGATTTTTCTCAGGTCAATCAACCGGAGGAACAGGCAGTCAATAATGCTGCTGATAGCTTTCTTTTTTAACACAGTTTCTATTATTCGCAACAAACTAAAGTAGTTAAGGTATATCAAAAAATTATTAAACATTGCTGGCTTACCCCTTAAGATGAGAAAAACAGCGATAAGAACGTAATTTAAAAGGAACGCGCGATGAGCACGAATGCAATCCGGGTACAGGTAGGTCCGGCCAACTATTTTTCTTTTCCGGGTGCTATCGACAAACTGAGTGAGTTCTACCCTCCGGCGGCCCTGGATAAGGCACTGTGGATCTTTGGTGAGCGTGCTTTGGCGGCAGCCAGTGATTACTTGCCCGCCGCGTTCCACGGGCCGCAAGCGGTGCGTGCTGCGTTTTCAACCCATTGCAGTGAGTCTACTGTTGCGGATTTGGTGAAAACGGCGGGCAATGACCGCCTGGTGGTGATCGGTATCGGCGGTGGGGCAGTATTGGATACCGCGAAAGTGGTGGCACGTAAGTTGGGGTTGCCACTGGTCGCTATCCCGACTATCGCTGCAACCTGCGCCGCCTGGACGCCACTCTCCGTCTGGTATAGCGACGCCGGGCAGGCACTGAATTTTGAAATTTTCAAAGATGCTAATCACTTAGTCTTAGTTGAACCGCACATCATTTTGCAAGCACCGGTGGAATATCTGCTGGCAGGTATTGGCGATACCTTGGCAAAATGGTACGAAGCCGTGGTACTTAGCCCACAGCCGGAAACGTTATCTCTCACCGTTCGCCTCGGATTACAGGCTGCGTTGGATATTCGTAATGTGCTGCTAAAGCAAAGTGAAGCCGCGTTACGGGCGGTTAAGCAAGCTGAACTGACACAGGACTTTCTGGATGTGGTGGATGCGATTATTGCCGGGGGCGGCATGGTTGGTGGGTTGGGGGAGCGTTATACCCGGGTGGCGGCGGCACATGCAGTGCACAATGGCCTGACTCTGTTACCCCAAACTGAGCATTTTCTGCATGGCACCAAAGTGGCCTATGGGATTTTGGTCCAGACAGCCCTGCTGGAGCAGGATGAGGCATTACAGTCATTGATTGTGGCGTTTAAAAAGTTGGGCTTGCCAACCCATTTAGCGGCGCTGGATGTTGATATTAATGATCGCGATGCTATTGAGCGGGTGATTGGTCGAATTCTGAAGCCGAGTGAATCAATTCATTATCTGCCTATTGCATTGAATTCAGACAAACTGTGGGCGGCAATTGAGCGGGTAGAAATGGCCGCTCAGCACTGATAGCACGCGGGAATAACCGTTTATACCCGTTATACTTCAAGCTGCATGTGCGTTGGCTACGCTCAATAACCCGAATCACTTACTCATGTAAGCTCATCGGGATTTTCTCGCTTGCCGCCTTCCTACAACTCGAATTATTTAGGGTATAGATCAAACTGTCATAAGAATATTGTTTCAAGTGCTTTAACATCTTGTTTTTTGCTCTCAACTTAGGGCAGAATACGCGCCATGCAATAACCGACGTTTAAACGCGTCGGTTATTTTTTTGCATTCATGTTTTCACAAATCAAGAGGCCGGACAACGATCCGGATAGATAAACAGGTCCGCGAGCGATTATTCACATACTGAAATCGCCGTTATGAGGAAAGAAAGATGGGGCAATTATTCACACTGGCACCGGTGCCCACCGGTATGCGCTGCACATGCAGCGATTATGGCGCAGCAGGTATGGCAAATACCCGTTACTCCGCTCTTATTTCCCCACTTACGTATCCCAGGCAGATACGAAGTTTCCCCGTCACCTCTAACCTGTGCGCTACACTTGCGAATCGGGTTAAAGGTATGGGGAGGCTGAATCATGACGCATAACGCTACTGTTGCAGTCGGTACTAACCAAACGGGTACCAACAACCGCGTCCAACTCAGAAAAACACTAACACTGGTCCAAGTGGTGATGATGGGTCTGGCTTATTTACAGCCGATGACCATTTTCGATACTTTTGGCATTGTTTCCGGTTTGACCGATGGTCATGTCGCGACCTCTTACGCCATTGCGTTGATTGCGGTGCTGTTCACGGCAATCAGCTATGGCAAACTGGTTAAACGCTTCCCGTCTGCGGGGTCGGCGTATACTTACGCCCAGAAATCCATTAGTCCGAATGTTGGCTTTATGGTGGGTTGGTCATCACTGCTGGACTATCTGTTCATGCCGATGATTAATATTCTGTTGGCAAAAATTTACCTCGAAGCGATTTTCCCTGGTGTGCCATCGTGGATTTTTGTTGGCGCGCTGGTCAGCCTGATGACGCTGTTTAACCTGCGTGGCATCAACGTGGTGGCAAACTTGAACTCGGTTATTGTTGTGGTTCAGGTGGCTATCATGGTGGTCTTTATGGGGCTATTGATTCATGGTGTTTATCAGGGTGAAGGTGCGGGCACATTGGTAAGCCCACGCCCGTTCTATTCTGAAAATGCCCATTTGGTGCCGATGATAACCGGGGCCACGATACTGTGCTTCTCATTCCTGGGTTTCGACGGCATCAGTTCATTGTCTGAAGAAACCCCTAATGCCGGTAAAGTGATCCCGAAAGCGATTTTCTTGACGGCATTGATTGGCGGCGTGATCTTTATTGTGGTGTCTTATTTCTTACAGCTCTATTTCCCGGATATTTCGCGCTTCACTGATCCTGATGCGTCACAGCCGGAAATTATGCTGTTTGTTGCTGGCAAATTCTTCCAGTCAGTTATCTTGTGCTTCTCCTGTGTCACGGTATTGGCATCAGGGATGGCGGCACATGCTGGCGTTTCGCGTCTGCTGTATGTGATGGGCCGCGATGGGGTATTCCCAGAAAAAATATTTGGTTACGTGCACCCGAAATGGCGGACTCCGGCAATCAACGTACTGTTGGTCGGTGGCGTGGCATTGTCAGCTATTTCCTTTGATCTGGTGACGGCGACCGCATTGATTAACTTCGGTGCGCTGGTGGCCTTTACCTTCGTGAACCTGTCAGTGATTTCACAGTTCTATATCCGTGAACGCCGTAACAAAACGTTTAAGGATCATTTCAGCTACCTGATTCTGCCAATGATTGGTGCCGGAACGGTGGGGGTGCTGTGGATGAATCTGGAAAGCAGTTCAATGACACTGGGGCTGGTGTGGGGCGCGATTGGTCTGGCTTATATGGTCTGGAAAACCCGTGCTTTCCGTCAGGCTCTGCCTCAATTTAATGGCGAACTGGCACAGTAGTCGCATCTGATATTGCGCAATTGCTGACTAAAACGGAGCCTGATGGCTCCGTTTTTTATGGGATAATTTACTGCCACAACCCTAGCTCACCAAGCCTCTGGCATACTCAAACAGTGCTTTCAGCAGTGCCAGCTTCTCTTTATCGTCTTCATACTGGTTATAGAATTGTTCCAGTTGCAGCACGTAGTCCTGCACTCTTTCAGGATTGAGGGCTTCGCGGCGATGTTCCAGCCAACGCTGTTGCTCACTGTCAGTCAGCGTATTGGGGTAATTACGGGCGCGAAAGCGGAAAAATAGCGCTTCCAGCCGTGGATCTTGAAAGGTCAAATCCAGTGCGGGCAGGTTTTGCGGTTCAGTTTGTAAAATGATCTTCATGGTGGCGCGGTCGGCATCGCTGAAGAAGCCATTATACAGTTGTGCATCGACATCATCGGATACCGCAAAAGGTTCGGCTTCGGCGAACAGTGCCACCACTTTTTCACGTACTTGCGGATTTTGCCGCAATAATTGTAAATTTTGCAGGCAACGTTGGCGATCAATGCCCAAACGATCAGCATTTTCCGGTAATAAAGTTTTAGCCGGAGCCAGTACCGGGCATTTATTGATATGCACCAGTTTCAGTGGCACCGCTGCATCCTGTGCATTGAGTTTGTCGCGGCGGGTATACAGACGCTCGCGCAGCGTATCGCTATCCAACGCCAGCAATGGCGACATATCACCGGCCAGGTCACACATAATCACCGCATTTTTATTCTCAGGATGCCATGCCAGCGGCGCAACCCAACTGGTATTGCCCCGCACCGCGCCAAACATGCCAGAGACATGAACCAACGGCGTCATCTCCGCGATATCAATCAGTGCATTTATTTTATGCTTACTGCGGTGTTGATATAAATAGTCGAATAGGCGGGGTTGCGCCTGTTTGACCAATTTCGCCATCGCGATGGTGGCATACACATCTGACATCGCATCATGGGCATGCAAATGCTCAACACCATTGGTTTTGGTCAGATGCTCAAGCTTGAAACTCGGCAGGCCATCTTCATTTTCCGGCCAGACGATACCTTCCGGGCGCAGGGCGTAACAAGCTCGCATCACATCTAACAGATCCCAGCGGGAATTCCCTCCTTGCCAGCTATAGGCATAGGGATCGTAAAAATTGCGGTAGAAAATATTGCGACTGACTTCATCATCAAAACGAATATTGTTGTAACCGAGGATACAGGTGCCCGGCACATTGAAAGCCTGATGGATTTGGCGGGCAAATTCTGCCTCATTCACGCCATTGGCTAAGGCATGCTGTGGCGTGATACCGGTTATCATCACAGCCTCTGGCTGTGGCAGATAGTCATCGGCGGGAGCACAGTAAATGACCAATGGCTCTTCGATAATATTGAAATCTAAATCGGTGCGCACCCCGGCAAACTGGGCCGGCCGGTCCAATGCCGGACGCTGACCAAAGGTCTCGTAATCGTGAATGTAGAAAGTAGGTTGCTTATTTTTATCTGACATTATTCGGTTTAACCCTTTTTACTATGGTCATTCTTTAGTGATGGGCCACCGTTTTGGTGGTAAGCCGCAGTGACCAATAACGTTAGTGTTAGAATATCATTTCAAGTGCGCCGAGACGTCAGGATTTATTTCGACATACTTATGTTTTGCCAGAAACATGCCGATCTAATTAGTATTTACCTACCGTTTACTCAGCTATTCATACAATTCGCCTACTAAATGACACGGTAGGAATCATGGTGAAAAAACTTCTGCTAACCGGCGCAACAGGGTTTCTGGGCGGGGCAGTGCTTGAAAAGTTATTGTTGGCAGACGCCGATTTTAATTATTTATTATTAG
>NZ_JAZGQA010000101.1:0-16490 GCF_048593855.1 Yersinia sp. 2542 StPb PI | reverse complement strand
ATAAATTTTTAAGTTATACCAGCGTTTATTTAAGTTCCCCTGTATTGATTGACAGATGGATTACCACATCAATCAATAGGGCAAAGCGTCGTGTTTACACGTCCCTTATTATAATCAGAGAGTGAATAATTAAAAACTCATCACTATATTAACCATTGTTGCAGCATGCAGATCTGCTGCTTTGGCTCAAAATGGAGACTTTTATGATCCTAATACTTCTGCATCACAAACTAGGGTAAATGGTGGTTTTATTGCACATGGCTTTCAATGCAACATCTGATAAGCTGAAGCATCTCTTTATCTGGCAGGTTAATTGATACGCTAGTTTCATGGTCGATATTTTCGGGGCATTATTATCCTCTGGAACCTACGCTGGTATTGCAAATAGGGTATCAACTGCTATAAACGCCAGATAATGTTCGCAGTACGTGCTGCTGCGAGGGGGAGATATTCTACGCTTAATCAATATGCCAATGAAATTGGTAGGAAATGTTAATGTCCACTGGAGGAGTTCAATGTGTCTTTGAGCAAAAATTACTTATATCAGGCTGGAGCTACCCAGGTAAGATGGGCTAGCGAGTTGTTTTCGACCTCTATTTTATTATTTTGTGGACTAATACTCTATTCTGCTAATTTGTGCGCGGCACAATCTCTGCCCCATAACGACTTACTCACTAAACCCGGCGATGTTATTCAAATTAAGCTCAGTGAGTTGCATCCGACCCAAATAACCGTAGGTAAGCTCCAGATTGCAGGTGATTTGGCTGATTATGCTAGCGATTCAAAGCACTTATTCAATGATTTGTGTAAAGTTCAAGGGGCGGGGAAACTGGCTAAATATAGCCTGTCATCAACACCGAAAGATCCCACTTCATATACCTGTAAACAGGCTATAGGAACCAATAAAGCTGATATGAACACGGTTGATATCGGACCAATGGGGAAACTTTACCTGACTGATGGTCATCATGCATTTAACAGCTTCTGGGATGCATCCGGTGGCGGCGGTGATGTGACCTTAAGCGTACTGGTCGGGCAGAATATAAGCCGTGACAACGACGGAACGTTATTTACTCAAGCTCAGTTCGAACAACAGATGACTGAACTTAAACATTTTCTCCCTATTGATGCCGAGGGGAAACCAATTACTTTCTCTCAATTGCCTGCAACTCTGGGCACGAGTGCTTTTCAGGACGATCCATATCGCTCAATACTCTATTATCTACGCGGTATATCTTACGATAAGTCTGATAAAAATCTTAACCCTGAAACGGGTAAGCCTTATAAGGAAATACCTTTCCTCGAGTTTTATTGGGGACAGCTATTACGCAGTAAGATGGATTTAAAACGTTATAATTTGCATAAGCAAGATGACTATATCAAGGCTCTGGAAGACGCAGCAACCCTGATGGTGAATGTACCCAAGCAGCAACTGATAGGGCATTCAGGTCAAACGGCAAGAGCTTTAGGCCAGATGAACAGCATTGATGAAAAGCGTTTAGATAAACTGGCGAAACCGGATTCTAAATTAGCGAAGGCACTTAATTATCAGTCAACTCACTGAGTTATAAAGATAAGATCTTTGTTGAATAAATCGAACTTTTAGCCCTAATCAGGTTGGGATCACCACATTTCTGATGATATTGCAGTATCTCGTGGCAAAACAAAGGTTCGAAATCACCCATTGGACAGCCTACAACAAGGCGCTCATCAGTCGCGGCTTGCTAACATTCTGGCTGGATGAGTCGGTCATCTAGGCTTGGTGTCGATAGTAACAGGTGAGTTCGGTTGATATGGGGATGGGAATAATAGAAATAACGGAAAGATTTCAGCTGGCCCTGCCGGGCAGGGCCAAACCGTTTAGCACGAGATCAACTTAAATCGACATCCTTATGCCCGAAAAGCCACGTCAGGATAAACCCGGAAATATACGAAATAACCAGACCAGCCACATACACCAGCATCCCGGCGAAAATACCTTGGGCTGATGTCATCAGAGGAATAGATACCAAGCCAGATGGGCCAAACACGGTATTCAGGCCCACCGGTAACCCCAACCAGGCAACAAGGCCAATAAAGAAGCCGCCGACAGCACCGCCTAAACATGCGGTAATAAAAGGCTTCAGGCGTGGTAACGTTACGCCATAAATAAGCGGCTCACCGATCCCCAGTAGCCCAGGGAAAATAGCCCCTTTAATCTGTGTTCGCAGGACTGAACCTTTTGGCGAACGAGCATAAAGTGCCAGTGCCGCACCCACCTGACCGGCACCCGCCATGGCCAGAATAGGGAATAATGAGTTAAATCCTTGTGCATCCATTAAGGCGAAATAGACCGGAACAAACCCTTGGTGGATACCAAACACCACTGCAATCAGGAATAACCCTGCCAGAATGGCAGTACCAAACGGGTTACCATTCAAATGCATAAACAGCCATGACATCCCCTTAAACAGTTCGCCACCCACTGGCATGATAACAACGAAAGTGATTGCTCCTGTAGCGAGTAAAGTTATCGCCGATGTCAGGATCATATCCAGATTATCAGGGATAAAACGGCGCACCTGTCGCTCAATCCATGCGCCCAAGATACAGGCCAACAGAACCCCAATGATATTGCCGCGCGGGTCAATTGCCAGACCAAAGAAGTTTTCCATGCCACCGTAGTAGCCGATGGTACCTTCCGGCACATAGCGTAAAATAAATAGCGAAGCGATAATTGCGCCGTTAACCCCCGTCCCACCAAAGGCTTGCTGTGTATTAAAGCCAATCAGAATGCTAAGGAAAGTGAACAAACCGATGCTAAATACTTTCATGTATGCAATCAGTGCCGCCAGCCACGGAGACTGAATAACGCCGTCCACTGCCAGTGTCTGCTGGAGCAATGTTGCTATCCCCAATAGTAATCCTGCGGCAATGAACCCTGGAATGAGCGGGGTAAAAATGGTGGCGAATTTGGTCAGAAAACTATGAACAGCGCTTTTTTGTTTCGCTTTCATTTGCTGTTTTGTCTGGCTGGCCAGCACCTGCAAATCAACATCCTGAGCACTTTCATGTCCCTGCTGCGGTTCAGAACCCAGGAGCTTGTTCATCATCTCGCTGGCGGTCTGGGCTTTGCCCGGCCCGAGAATGATTTGCAGTTGATCATCGCTGTTCACCACCCCCATCACCCCAGGGATTTTTTTCAGGTCGTCATGTTGTATCAGTTGACGGTCTTTTAAGGTGAGGCGGAGCCTTGTCATGCAGTTTCCGCAGACAATGATATTTTTACTCCCGCCGGTGAAGAGTAAAATTTGGTCTATCGTAGTGCCGGTTATTTTCGCCATGGTTATACTTTAATCTCCTGTAGCGCTTTACGGATAAATCCCTTATTTTTGTTAAGGATAGCGCTAGTTTCCTCAGCAGACATACCCCTTAGGATCATCATAATGGCTGTTTTACAGTGTCGGTTGCACTCATTGAGTGCCTGTTCCGCCTTTTCGGAGGAACACTCCGTCGCCTGAACAACAATATCGACCTGACGTTGCACCAGTTTGGCGTTTGTCGCCTCAACATCCACCATCAGATTGCTATAAACCTTGCCGCTACGGATCATGGCGCCGGCTGTCAGCATATTCAGAATTAATTTCTGCGCGTTCCCTGCCTTCATCCGTGATGATCCGGTGACAACTTCCGAGCCGACCAGCGGTTCAATGGCGATATCTGCCGCTTTACTCATTTCACTATTTTGATTACAGGAAATTGCCACTACGCTAGCGCCAACATGGCGTGCATAGGCCATAGCCCCCAATACATAAGGTGTGCGGCTATCTTTTGCATTTTCAACTGCCTGTAAAATAGCAGTATTACCGCCAGCGATCAGCCCTACGACCATTTCTCGCAGCGTACCATAAGTTGGCGGGCATTCGCTCGCATCCAACATCACCAAGCGACCAGAAGTGCCTGCCCCACAGTAAATTAATCTGCCACCTGGCGCGAAAGCAGTACCTCTTTTTTTGTTTTTATTATTTTGGNTGGGTTGGTTAACCCCGAGCTGCTCTTCAAAAAACGAATACACGGCTATTCTGGTAATAGCTCATCCACGATATAAGGACATTGCTTATGAAGAGAGGTTTCTCCGCCGCACAAATCATCAATATGTCGCAAGATCTCTAAAATTGAATAGTTCGTTTGTGTGGGATGCTTACAGGGGGAAATCTATTGAAATCGTGTCAGTAATGGGTAGGGAGTCGGAGAGGAAATAGAGCAGAATCCAGATACGAAAAAGCCCCGCTTTGCAGCGAGGCCTTATAAATAGTGGTGCCGGACTCGGAATCGCCCTTTGATATTATCTTCATGTAATATAACTATTTTATATAATTCGATTATTTTTGTGCCCATATTTGTACCCTCGCTAACTTTTGTGGCTATTGCACAGGCTAGTATGGGAGAAAAGTTGTAGTAACCAAACCGCGATATGACTTGATGACAGTAGCATGTTAGGTGCAATACTTACACGCGAGTTGCCAGCATCTCTGGATAGTGCTTCGCCACAATATCATTCATATTATTCACTAAGTCTGATCGTTTAAAGACCAAGTGCGCAGATCCCTTCATGAAGTATTTTATCGAAAAGTAATCGTCTTCATAAACTTTCGCTATATGCGGATTGGCACGAATATGCTCATACAATCGGCTTGTCACATCTCCCCGGTTGTCAGGGATCGCTTTACCGTCCAGCAAGTGCAACATGCGCTCTAGATCTGCCAACTGGTCTCGCCGGTAACCGTGGTTCAAGGTAAAGCCCCATCGGTTGCAACTGACCAAATTGCTCATGATTATTTTTTTGCCAAATTGGCATGGACTGTTGGTTTTAAAGTGCCAGGATAATCCTTTGAATAAATTGATGACCCCGCGTTCAAATACGTCGTCTTTCTGCTGGTGGAGTTGCTCAAAGGTACTGAGTATGTTGGCTTCGCTGATGGCAGGAATACTATCTCCCTCAAGGTTCCTGTACCACTGATCACGCGCCTGAGCATCCATCAGGCTCAGCATCCCTGATTTCACCATCAGATCTCGCCATATACTGCGATCGAGATTGCGGGTAATCGCTTTCATGCCCGTTTCTGTTTTCTCCATGAGCCAGCTGCCGCAGCGGAAATCTTGTCGCATGGCCCAGTCCTTTGCAATTCCACCGCCAATGCTGTTGGTGATGGCCGAGATATCCTCAAGCTGGTGGATAAGCGCTTCAATCTGCACCAGCGCGGTGTTACGCACGGTGATGATACGTTCAATGCTGGTGGAGCAGATAACATCGGTGTGGTCAGTTAAAACTTCAGGTTCAATGACGGTATTCAATGTGGTTGGCATCGCTGAATTCCTTAGAAACAAAGTGCCCGCGTCATCGCAGGCAGGGTTAAAGGTTGGGGGGTGTGTGAGGGCTTACGGCTTATACCGGGTTGGGCGGTGTTGTCTGATAAACAGCGATATAGATGTGGCCAAAGCTACCTAACGTATCGGCATCGCAGGTAAAACTGGCGTGCTGCACGGTGACGCAATGCTTACGGCGTTGATCGAGTTCACCAGACCGCAGGCAGGCTTCCAACTGTTCAATTAGCACCGGGAAAGCAGTATCCAGTGTTTTAAGCGCATCAGGTTCAAATGTGCCGACAAAACCGGCACGGTCTGCTAGAAAATGCAGGTGATTACCCTGCTGGACCAACCGGGCTCCCAGGCGGGGCGTGATAGCAGATTGCAGGCCCCAGACAGGCGACGGAGTGCTGTCGTTGCTGGTGGCATTAGATTGGGTTTCCTTCATTGTCAGAACTCCTTGAAAAAGTAAAACGCCAGCGGTCGAGGCTTGCGTATCGACGGATCACAGAGGTTAATGTGGGATAATCAAGCAAGGCGTCTAATGACAGGGTTGCGTAGTCCCAATGCACTGCGTGCGCGTAACATATCCCCACCGTTCAAAGTCGGGTCCTGTGCCATCATGCTGAATCCAGATCGGTCAATGCGTACCAGGTCAAATTTCTCCACCAGTTCATTGACGGTTTCTCGTACCGTGACGCCATGCTCAATCTGCTGTGCAATCGCCTGTTCATCGTGATAGGGCGTATCGTTGAGGCTCAGGCCGTAGTGGTGCTCCAGCAGAAAAGCGAGCAGTTGTTGATAAATCGCAGGCACGGTCAATGCGCCCGGTGGGGTGGGACGTGGTTTCATGGGGATGTTCTCAATGTGGATAATGCGGGATTACGTCAGGAGACGAGCGGTGGTATCACCAGTCAAACGTGGCAAAACCGGGCAACACATCGCCCAGAGCATCAATATGCAGGTAGGTTAGCCCATGGTGTTTCATTAATGTGGTGACCAGACAGCGGCAGGCTTTGGAGAGGCCCAACTGTCTGAGTCGCAATACCGGGTGGTTCCAGGCATTAAGTCGAATCAGATAGCCTGTGGCGGTAAAATGGATCCATTCGCCATCGCCGAATGCCACCTGACAATGGGATATCCGGTACAGCAGCGCATTGTCGCCCTCGGTGATATGTGCGGTGCTGCATTGCAGACCGCGAAGAGTCAGGATGTTGGTTTGTTGGATAGTCGCTAACATGGCAGCCACCCCAACTCGGCTAACGAAACCGGCTCGCTTTCACCGATAATCAGGTGGTCCAGTACGCGGATGTCGACCATGTTCAGCGCATTAACCAGCCGGGTAGTTAGTGTGCGGTCAGCCTGGCTCGGAGTGGGGTCTCCGGCCGGATGATTGTGGGCGATGACTACGGCAGCACAGCGGTGGTGCAGTGCCCGAATAACAACTTCGCGGGGGTACACTGTGGTGGCATTAAAGGTGCCGACAGAAACGGTTTCACTGGCCATCAAGCGGTGGCGGTTGTCCAAAAAGAGCACCATAAAACACTCCTGCCCCTGAGGACGAAGATGAAGTTGCAGCCAGGCTTTCACTGCCTCGGGTGAGGTCAAGGTGTAGGGACGGTGTCGGAGTTGGGTTTCCAGTATCGCGAGTGCCTGGCTGATAATCTGTTGCTGGGCAAAAGGCAAGGTGGGGAGTGAAGCCAGCATAGGCTGATGTGGCATGGGGGAACTCCTGTTCATCAGTCAATCAAGTCAAAAATGGCCTGGCTTTCAGGGTGTTGTAAGGCATATTCGCGCAATCGGTAAAAGTGGTCTGTCATGGACTCACTTTCAGTGCTGCAGGCACAGTGGCTGTAGGTCATCAGGCAGGCGGTGATACCCGCGGCTTCACGACTGACAGTGGCACCATTGCCATTGAGCGCGTTAAACAACACATAGTCTTGCTCCGTGCCCGGCACCATAAATGCCCCGCCGTTGGGCAAGGTGTAGAAGTCCCAAAAGTCGCCGCGGTAGTCGTCACACAACCGGTCCAGCCAACGAAAAACCTGTGGTTCAATCAACGCCCATTTGGGTGCCTGACCAAAGTGTTTTGACCAAAAATGAATGCGCTGCGCATCAGAAATTAGGGTGGCAGTGAGTCCGCTTGTTTCGGCATTGAGGTGTTGGTTCATGGGGAAAATCCTTGTGTCATAAACGGTTAATAACAAAACAGGCCCCACCGGAAAACCGGGGAGTCTGTTTGTAGGGTGATAAAAGTGAGTAAGTACTTACCGCGGGAGTGCGTTTAGATACGATTAATTATCAGTCGTGTGATGACCGAGATGCGGTAAAAATCAGTTGCCGTTGGGGGCAATATTGTGCGTAACCATCAGCGTCAAAACAGACAGGCCAGTCACCGCCTGCGCACATTAACCTGCACCGACTGACTTCACCGGGGCGGTAACCTCCATAATACAAAAAACCGCTCTCCAGTGGGAGAGTGGCTCTGTAGTGAGAATGGGTATGTTGGTTAATTGCCAATAACGGTATAAAAGCAGAACCCCTTGTATTAGGTATCTGCTTCCTTATTACGGTGTATTTATAAATTTGAGTGCGATGTATTATAGGGAAGACAATCCGTAAGGAGGGAACTATTTAGGAAGGGCGGATTTATGATGGTGATTAATATTAATGTATTAATCACCCTGTATTGATGGATATATTAGCAGTACAGAATGACGATAAGCGTTAGTCCGCTAAGACTTGCTGTCAGTTATATGGTTGAGGCCGAAGAGGCTCAACTTCCTATCAAAGTAAGGAGTGTCAGAATATAGGTGACTACCCAGACCCAGAAATATACAGGCTTTTGTGTCAGGGCTTGGGCGCGTTTCCAGAGATAGACGGGAACAAACCAGGCGAGTTTCCCGTAGCCTGAGGTATCGATCCCTGCTTTTTTCAGATTACGTTCATCCCAGTAACTGAGCGCAATATTTAAAAGAAGAGTGATATACCAGAATTGACCACTGAATAAGGTCTCCATAGCCGCATCTTCATCCCCCGTCGTCGCTCCTGCGATGAAAGCCTCCAACATAAAGCCTATCAGGGGAGCAAAGGCCAATATCCAGATGACGGTATTACTGACGTTGTGACTCGGCAGTGCGGGGGGCGCTCTGCGCTGGCTCAGTGAGGCGGATAATACGGTGGTACTTAAGGGTATCCATTCATCCCACCCTTGTTGCCAGACTAATGTTGTCGCAACCAGCGTGCCATGGGTGATCAGTACGGCCATATCCGTTTCCATTATCGGACCATGGCGCTGCCCATTCTTTTCATAGAACCATTCTTTCATTTTTTATCCTTAATCAGTGAGGTAACAACAACACTCTGCCCGGCAAGGCTGAATAGCGTTACCGTATCAAAGTAAGATTTTTTATTGCGTCATTTATTGTCTAATGTTGATATCTAGATATCAGTCATGTTCGAGGGGGACTTTATCGGCAGTATTACCGAAAACGTCGCCCATCAACGGCACTATTTTGGTCACGTAATACATTATTTATCTTGGGTTCAATTAATCGATCTCTACATAATACAGACGGCGTACTTGATATAAACGCGCTTAAGAACAGGCGTGTTATTTCAATACCAATAACGCGCCGGTCATTAATCTCATTCACTACGGCTCAACCAGCCAAAACAGTTTGGTACCCATAGGATTTGAGACCCCGCATCCCTGAGTGTATTTTATGAATAACATCACCTGGCTAGAATTGTGACTGACCGCTCCCCAATATGCCGTATTCCCCCGTCATTGCTCTCCGGTTGGTCATCGCCAAAAGTCAGTCTCTGATGAGCGACAGGAAATAATAAAATAGCCAAAAACCCCTTTTTCATTTATTCGTGCCTTCAACCAGAAAGTCTGTAATACATTATTTTTTGCTGAAGTATTCAGCCTGACGATGGATATAAACAAAGTGTATCGGCAGGGTTGCATAAAAGATAATCGATTCTACAGATCAATATCAGCAATATTGATCGGTTAAAACGATCATAATCGCCAAGGTGTCATCCCTGTTACAGAGACTGTTTCATCTGCTCCGCCATGACCCACAGTGCGCGGTTAAGTTTGATATCACCATCGATACCACTGATGGCGCGGGTTCGGGCACGTTGTCCTCTGGTGCTCTTGCCCTGTAAGCCGCCTTTGGTCAGATTCTCCTGCACACGCTGGAATGTGGTCCAGAGGTCATCTTTTTTATCTACCCAGCGACGGGGCATCAGGATTTGGGACTCCGTGACCGGATGGTGCTCCTCGCCGTAACGGTAGGTCAGTGCAGCATGGGCCAGTGCATACTGGTGCTCTGCTGACAGCGTTAATGCCTGCATGCTTTCACGACTTTCTTCTATCTGGTCAAATATCCCCAGTACTTCGTAGGCCCCTTCAATCACCTTTTCCAGCACCGTGGCCCCTTTGTGCGGTACACGAATTTCACCAAAACTCAGACCACAGACCAGGCCGTTGCTGCAAATTTCGCGGAACATACCCGGCAACATCTGGTAGCTACTCGAACCATCGTGACTGTTGAGCAGAACAATCTCTTGCACTTCTCTCTGCGTGATTTGCCCCGTTCGGCGTAGCCGCACCATATGCTTGGTGTGCTCACGTTTATCCAGGTCCCGCACTCGGGTCTGGCAGGCAAAGAACGGCACAAAGCCTTCTTCACGCAATTTATCCAACAAGGTAATCGTGGGAATGTAGGAATATCGCGAACTGCGGGAGGCATGCTTGTCTTCGCCAAATACACTTGGGACATAGTAGGCCAGTTCATCGTGGGTCAGGGGGCGGTCGCGGCGAACCGAGTTCACCCGACCAAAGCGGGACGCTAATCGTGTCATGATAATTTCCTTAATAAATATGGGTATAAAAAGCCACTTCTATAGCGAAGTGGCTAATATGTGATGAAGTGGATTCAGGTATGCAGGCTTTAAAATGGGGGTGTGTGTAGGTCGTGCTGGGCCAAAGAGCATGCTTGGAGATATAAAATCAAAAGAAGAAAGACCAGAGTGACGATGCCATTGAAACAATCGCATCCCTTGCTGCCTTAACCGCTTTTATCACTAATTTTGGCAAGGTTATCTGTTCCACTGCCCGGTCAAAGGCGTGCTCCATCGTTTCACTAAAATCCTGTCGGGCCTTTTTTTCAATCGATTCAGATTTAAATGCAGGTCTGATTTGTGTGGTAAAACAGCTGGTGGCGGTGCGGGGTAAAGCATAGATAATATTTTCTATCATTGCTGGAAGGTTATAACCATAAACGGCTGATACTGCCTTAATAGCATGGCGTGGATATCCCATAGCGCCTTCAACTGCGCGTATTTTTAGCGCAATAGTGTTTTTCTGTTCTGAGGACGGACAATTTTGAATACTGTCCCATTCTCTGCAGGGCTCAATTTTATCAACCTGATTCAAGACAAAAACAACTTTGTCTTGATATTCCGGGGCTGCGCATATGACATTCTGGTAAAAATGTTGATCGACAGAAAGCGCGCGGTCATCCGCTTTTATCACCCATATAATCAGATCTAGTTTGGGTAACCACTGTTCATAGAGGTCTTGATATTCTTTATCTCTGTCACTGCTCTCACCGACTCCAGGTAAGTCAATAATGGTCATCTGCCGGGAGCCAACGCTGAGTCGGAAAGATTTCGCCTTCCGCGTACAGGCATGCACATTGCTGGTGGGTGAGAGTGGTTGAGAGAATATTGCATTACAGAGACTTGACTTCCCTGCACCGGTTTTACCCATGATACCGATGACGGGCTCATAATTGATAATCCCCTCAAGATGTTGAGTAACTCTCCGGGTCACAGCAGATGGCAGGAGTTCAAGGGAGGAATGTAATAGCTTTAGCGCTGACTTTTCGTCCATAGATATCACCTTTGTGAATATTTAAAATAAGAGGAATACAGATGTATTCCTCAGGGATTCACTGGGGTAATATATAACTGAAAATTATTTAAGATTGTCTGTTCGTAATTTTACGCCGTTCATATTCTTCAGCAATCAGGCGATTCATAAAATCATCCCGTTTGGCACCAGCGAGTGCAATCATGTCATTCAGATTTTTATCATTCTCCAGAGACAGTAAAAACTTCTTATTAATATGGCCCTTACCTGCCTTTTTTCGGTGTTTACGCGAAGACAGTGCGCTTTTAATTTTTCTCAGAAACAACTCTTTTTTCTCTGGGGTATCCATAACACAATCATAAAAACCGGTCAGGCATATTTTCCTATCGTCATCAGTAATGGGCGAGAAATATCGAATGATATTACTATGCAATTTTGCGGCGGAATCCCACAGATAATTTATTGCCTCTTCACTTTCATTAATAAATGGGTCAGATATATTTCCATTTCTTTGCCAGTCACTTCTGAAATTGCTGAGTAATTCTTTTTTTTGGTTGCCTGATTCATTCAGAGAATCAAAATGTTCAACCAGAGCTTCAAATCTCCCCCTGTGTTCTGGAAATGCATCACCACGTCTGTAACTATAGCGAATAATTTTATGCCATAGCCATAAACAAATCCTTTTATTATTTTTAATCCAGTCAAACTCTGTCAGGGACAATATTTCATCTTTGCAGGAAGACTCCATCTTGCTTACAAATCTTTTTATATCGCGCACATCCCTTTCAAAATGATAATTAAGTTCATCATCAATCCATGTACGTATTTCCTCCATATTTCCAGATTTGTTTTGCCAGTCAAAAAACTCTGGGGAACTTATTCCTGAACGTTCCCGGCTTTCCATATAACGGACATAATACTGACATTTCCTGATATCCTTTTCCGAAACATAATCATAACAATCCATTAGCAGCCATCCATTTTACAGGTAATCACACCGTGATTTTACCGTCATTTGAAGTGACTTTATGGTTGTTTTATCACAAAATTACCGGGATTTTATCGAAAATTTAGCGTGACCGATTGGATTGTCTGTTCAGCACATCACGATGAACGTCAGTTTCCAGTGAGGGATTTTTTGATTTAAATAATACGGTATAGTCATACAGACCATCACGAATACAGTGAGATTTGTTCTATCACTGATGCCTGATAATATCAGAGGAGGGATAAAACTAAAACCCGATATGCCACAACCCACGGTTTGTGTCAGTTATGATTAAATAAGGTTATTACTGTTATTCTGAAGAAATGCCCACCTCTTTATGATTATTAACCCACACAAACAAACCCATTCAAACCGTCACCGACATCAATCATATTAAAACTTACGTCTCACTCACATGTTCATGAAACGACATAATGAGGAGTACACCATGAGAACACACCGTATTACAAACCCCAACCACCAGACATATCCTGAGCTTGAATCCGAATTACACCGTCATGTTGATAATCTCTTCAATAAATATTCAAAACTTATACTGCTGAGAGTGGATTTCGCCTATCTGAGCCACTTGTCTGAATTCACTCGCCAGGATGTACATGGAATGTGTGCCGATATGGTTCAGTTGGAAAACCGATTAATAGATATCAACGGCATTGCCGGTTATGCTTGGGTGGCAGAATACGGAATAGGCCACCGACATCATGTTCACTGTGCAATATTCATCAATGCACAGTTACGTAATAAAGCCTGGCCAGTATTTCAGGAGATAGAGAAACTCTGGAAGAGTGTCACTGAAAAAGAAGGTTATGCTCACAGGTGTACTCCTCAGCGTCATTATAAAGTCAGGAGTGAGGAAATAACTGAATACGGTAATGAAGTGGGTATGAATACCATGAAATATATTCTCAGTTATATGGCAAAGACTGAGCAAAAACCTGACGGAGTCAATACCCGATTCAGCACTATACCTGAGAGGACCCGGAGAGGGAGACCAAGGAGACGGGCCTGAAAGTCATTAATTACGGCGAACTGATATCTGATGAGCAATACCAGAAAACATTAATTCCTTTCTGTGTACGGCTCTCCCTTAACATCACCGGAGAGAACTCATCATGATATCTGCAAATACATCTCTGCTTAATGACCAAATGGTCGATATGGTCTTTATCACTGAATTCACAGGCCTTACCGATAAATGGTTTTATAAACTGATAAAGGACGGGTTATTTCCAAAGCCGATTAAACTTGGCCGGAGCTCACGATGGTTGAAAAGTGAGGTAGAAGTCTGGCTCTTGAATAAAATAAAGGACTCCCGGAATAGCTAAATAAATGGACCTACTCTTTTCTTTTGTTATTACCTATTCGTTATCTATTCAGCCCTCATCATCTTCTTCCCTTTACTCATACTCGCCTGACTTATCTACTGCGTTAATATCCTCAGCTGTGTGTATGGCTCAAAGTGATGGCGTTGTTGAGAGGAAGCCCTGTCCAAAAGGATATTACTGTGTATACCACCACATCGACAAAAGCGCTTAAAAAGACCTGTCAGGCTGAATTTAATGCCTGTACAGGCTGGGACATGCATACCGGTCAACGGCTGAGTGCGCATCGACGCTACCTTCAGATAAGCATGGTTTCCGTGTTGTCTGATGGCGTTGCAATGACTGACCTGATGCTTTTCCCCCGTTTTCTCTTGCCAACCCTGACGACTCTCAAATCCCGGTCTTCAGACAGGCATAACCGTCGTGGCCGTACATCAACGAATATTGATGACTATCCCTTACTTAACAGAGCATGTCCGTATTTCAGCTTGTTGATGAATGAATGTGATCGTTTACGTTTTACTCGGTGTCATCGGTACCTTGAGCGTATTGCCAGAGCGGTAACCTGTCATCAATTACGTGAACAACTCGCATTGATGATTTTCTACTCGTTGGCGCAATATGGAACGATATCCACCTGTTTACACCTTTCCTCAAACAGATACTCAGAACTCCATGGCACGATCAATGACTGGTTTTTAACCCATCCAGCCGTCTCAAGGTTGACTGATGAATATCTCTTCTTTGCTTTCTATAACACTTGGACTGACTGTCCGTGACAGGCCAGACCACTGAATGACAGTGCCTTCTTATGTGACCTGTAGAGCCGCATATGCCGTTGTTGCGGTGTATCGATCGGTTAAACAGATCAATAAACGAAAATTGATCTGTATTACCAATTATCTTTCATTCCTCACTGTCGATACACTCGTTCGAAACCTTATTTTGAAAAAAATAAGCTGTTTTAATTTATTAATAGTGATTTTAAATCAATACGATAGATGCATTGCAATGCATCGGTAATGTTTCGTGCTTGGGGGGATATCTGTACCTGGCGCTTAGAACTTGAGGATGAAAGGAGAAGAGGCTGTGCCACTTGCAATGTGTATAACGCTGTCAAGCCTGGTAGGGATATTGGCAGCATATTTTGACCCAAGTATTCAGGGATTTTTACATACATCAGGAGCGGTCCTGGCCTTTGTCCTGGTACCCGCGTTAGGTATTTTCATTGGCAATTTATTGCGGCTATGGTTAAGACCTGATGTGGTTTTGGGTACCACGCAACAGGTTATCGGTGCCCGTATTTTTTGGGCGATAGGACCACAATTTATTGGCTGGATGGTCGGATTTATTGCCGCCTCCAATCTTGCAGGATTACCCGTATGAGAACAAATACTCTGCTTATTAGTGCCTTGTTGTGCCTGCCCCTCACATCAGCCTATGCCAATAATTACTCTAATAAGGTGTATGCAAAAAATATCGGAATGCAAAATGGGCCAGAACCGGTATCAAAAGTGTGTTTCTATGAAACACGTAATAAATACCAGTTTTCGGTATTGCTCAGAAACACAGTAACCTGTCCCCATATTGTGTTCTACAACATGAATACGGGGAATGTCACCACATCGTGATAAGGAAATAAAAATGAAGAAAAAAATAGTAGGGTGTATAGCGATGGCTTTTATGGGGGTAGGTAATACTTATGCGGCCCTCTGTCCAGAGGGCGCAGTAGCACAACAGCAGGCTGTGCAAATATTTACCGATTTTAACGGTTCAGCCCCTGACCATATGAGTCCGATGAAAAAAGCAGCAGATATTGCAAACCCGGCCGAGAAGGGAAAAAAATTAAGCGTGGCTGAGTTTACTGCTAGCCAGTTGTCAGCACAGAGTAGTGATAACTATCGCATTCGGCTGCTTTATGCAGTAACACCGTATGATTGTTTTTTATCAGGACAAGAGATAATCAAAATGGGACAGGGAAAATAATCAATGTAATGACTTATAGGCCAATTATCTGTTGGCCGCATCGATAAATATTACCTTGATATTAAGATTTGAGGGGGAATATCTGTAGTGAGTACTTGATCGAAAATGTTACTGGATATGGTCTCTGATTGAAATGAGGCCTCCAGTGCACTACGCAGTGGATGAAACACATCGTCATCATCTGGGAACTCGCCATATTCCTGCTAACACACGGCTAATTTATTGGTGCCCAGATAAATAAGAAGGAAGCGGTTGATATCGATTGCAAAATGGCGTCTAAATCGATCACGGTTTGGCATCTTTCCGATCACTCCGGGAATTAACTCTTTCTTGCACGGTCTCCATTGCTGATTTTTACGCCAATGGAGGAATCGATGCCCAAAAAGAGAAAAGCCAGGAGTCCCATGGAAACCTGTTTTAAGATCCTTCAGTTCAAGTTCGACAAGAAGCTGACCAACCGTTGCATCGGGCTGACGCTGAAAATCAGTTCATTAACTGTCTTTGAGGTTCTATCACGCTTTAATGCAACGTCACTGCCATGGCCCTTACCTGAAGCGATATCACATGACGCCCTTGAAAAGTTGATATTCCCGGCAAAAAGCACGCTGCTGTCAGGGCGGGTGATGCCGGATCTGCTTCACTTCGACACCGAGATGAGAAAGTCCGGCGTGACGCGGCAACTGCTGTGGATGGAGTACAAGGCTCAGGCCGGGGAGCTGGCAATGGGGTACTCCCACTTCTGCCGATGCTACGCTAGGGACATAGTAGGCTAACTCATCTTGGGTCAGGGGGCGGTCACGGCGAACCGAGTTCACCTGGCCAAAGCGGGAGGCTAAACGAGTCATAGAGATCCTTTGATAAATAATCTCGGTGGTTTATGACACAAAGATTGATGAGGTATATTAAATAGCACCATTGTTATTTTACTAAAGTAATATAG
>NZ_JAZGQA010000100.1:0-16660 GCF_048593855.1 Yersinia sp. 2542 StPb PI | reverse complement strand
ATATTTGTTTTTATTGGTGGCGAAAGTTAATAGACGATAATTTAACAGGATAAATTTCTCTGGCAGGGCGATAACAACTGGGCTAACCGATATGAATTGATCGCAAGTGATAGTGTGTGGGGTGAAGAGTAAACTGTTAAAGTCTTAATCACTAAACAGTGATAACTACAGTAGGTGCCTTTATGACCATGGATTTATTTGATCAGTTGCCTCATGATCCCTGGATTGAAACGTTAGCGCCCGGTGCGGTTGTTTTACATCATTATGCACGGCAGCAGGCCGCATTATTATTTGCTGATGTTATTGCTATCACCACTGCCGCGCCTTTTCGCCATCTCATCACCCCCGGCGGTTACCGGATGTCGGTTGCCATGAGTAATTGTGGTCAGGTTGGTTGGGTGAGTGATATGCAAGGTTATCGCTATAGCCCGGTTGATCCTTTGACTGAGAAAAACTGGCCTGCCATTCCGGCAAGTTTTATGACATTAGCAGTCGATGCCGCGCAACAAGCGGGTTTCTCTCAATTTGAGCCAGATGCCTGCCTGATAAATCGCTACGAGGCAGGGGCTAAATTATCATTACATCAGGATAAAGATGAGCTGGATCTGCGTCAGCCAATAGTCTCGGTATCGCTGGGGCTAGCTGCGGTATTTCAATTTGGTGGGCTGACGCGTGAGGCTAAATGCCAGAGAGTCTTATTAACGCAAGGGGATGTTGTGGTCTGGGGTGGGCCTTCCCGTTTGAACTACCACGGTGTACTGCCATTGAAAGCCGGTTTTTCCGCTACGACCGGCGCTTATCGCATTAACTTAACCTTCCGTCGCACCCGCTGATTTGAGAGGTTATAAGAAAGTGTGAGAATGCCCTCAATCTTGTCTGGCAAGAGTGAGGGCGATGAGAGTTTTATTGCTGTTGACTCTCTTTTTTATGCAGCAACATATACACCGCAGGAATAACCAGCATCGAAAGCAGTGGTGCACTCACCATCCCGCCAATCATCGGAGCGGCAATACGTTGCATGACCTCTGACCCAGTCCCGCCGCCCCACATAATGGGAAGCAAGCCGGCCATAATAGTGGCGACAGTCATGGCTTTTGGTCGCACCCGCAGCACCGCGCCTTCATGAATAGCTGCACTCATTTGGCTGGCCGTCATAGCAATGCCGGGTTGCTGATGTTTTTTCACCGCCTGATTGAGATACAGCATCATTATTACGCCAAATTCAGCGGCCACACCGGCCAGGGCGATAAAGCCCACCGCGGCGGCAACGGAAAAGTTATATCCCAAGCCATACAGCAGCCACACCCCGCCAATCAGTGCGAAGGGAAGCGTCGCCATGATTAATGCGGCATCGCGGACACTGCTGAACGTGACATACAACAAGACAAAAATGATCATCAGGGTAACCGGTAACACAATTTTCAGTTTTGCCGTTGCCCGTTCCAGGTATTCAAACTGCCCAGACCAGCTAAGGGAGACGCCTTCCGGCAGTTTCACTTGTTGTGCCACCGCTTGCTGCATTTCAGTAACGGCTGATTTCAAATCTCGCCCGCGCAGATCAACATAGACCCAGTCAGATAAGCGCGCATTTTCACTTTTCAGCATCGGTGGGCCTTCTGTCACCTTGATATCGGCCAGTTCCGCCAGTGCGACTTGCCCGCCACCGGCAGTCACTACCGGCAAATCACGCAATTTTTGCAGTGAATCACGTATTTCCCGTGGGTAGCGCAGGTTGATTGGGTAACGTTCACGCCCTTCAATGGTTTCACCGATGTTTTGCCCGCCAATCACGGTTGCCACCAGTGATTGCAGTTCTTTTACTGAAACCCCATAGCGAGCGGCCCGTTGACGGTCAATGTTGATATCCACATAGCGGCCACCTGCCAGTCGTTCCGAGAGGGCCGAGGTCACACCTGGCACGTTGCGTACCACTTGTTCGATTTGCTGTGCCACCTGCTCAATTTGGTGCACATTTTTGCCATTCACTTTGATCCCAACCGGGCTTTTGATGCCGGTAGAGAGCATATCCAGCCGATTGCGGATCGGTGGCACCCAGAGATTGGCGATACCGGGCACCTTGACGGTGGCGTCCAGTTCTTCGATCAATTTGTCCATGGTCATGCCCGGCCGCCATTGATCCTTGGGTTTAAAACGAATGGTGGTTTCGATCATGGTCAGAGGGGCTGGATCTGTTGCCGTCTCTGCTCTCCCGGCTTTACCAAATACTGTCGCCACTTCCGGTATGGTTTTTATCAAACGATCGGTTTGTTGCAGTAAATGGCTGGCTTCGCGTACCGAAATCCCCGGCAGTGTAGAAGGCATATACAGTAAATCACCTTCATCCAACGCGGGCATAAACTCACTCCCCAGACGGCTTAATGGATACAGGGTTGCCAGCAGTAATATACCCGCGATAGCTAATGTGGTTTTTGGTCGCGCCAGTACGGCGGTTAACACCGGATGATAAAGGGCGATTAGCCCACGGTTAATGGGGTTGGCATTCTCATCAGGGATTTTGCCGCGAATAAAATAGCCCATTAATACCGGTACTAACGTAATGGCTAACCCCGCCGAAACGGCCATGGCATAGGTTTTGGTAAAAGCCAGCGGAGAGAACATCCGCCCCTCTTGCGCCTGTAATGTAAATACCGGAATAAACGATAAGGTGATGATCAGTAAACTGCAAAACAGCGCCGGACCGACTTCAATGGCCGCCTGCTCTGAAATGCGCCAGTAATCCTGACTGACCGGTGTTTTCCCCGGGTTATCTCGCCGCCATTGCTCCAACACTTTGTGCATATTTTCGATCATCACGATCGCGGCATCCACCATAGCCCCGATGGCGATGGCTATCCCGCCCAGCGACATAATATTGGCATTGACCCCCTGATAGTGCATGACGATAAACGCACCGAGAATCCCCAGGGGCAGAGTGATGATAGCCACCAATGCTGAGCGGAAGTGGAACAAAAACAGTGAGCAGATCACCGCCACCACTAAAAACTCTTCCAGCAATTTGAATGATAAGCTGTCGATGGCCTGAGTAATCAGGTGTGAACGATCATATACCGGTACGATTTCCACCCCAGCTGGTAAGCTGCGCTGAATCTGTTGCAGCTTCTCCTTCACGCCGTTAATGGTTTCCAGTGCATTTTTGCCATAGCGCATCACAATGATGCCACCGGCAACTTCCCCTTCACCATTAAGCTCGGCCACGCCACGGCGCATTTCTGGCCCCATCCGCACGGTAGCGACATCGGACAGTAAAATGGGAATACCTGCACGAGCAGTGATCACGATATTCCTGAAGTCATCCAGCGTTTTCAGGTAACCGCTAGCGCGCACCATATATTCTGCTGCCCCCATTTCCAGCACCGAACCACCGCCTTCCTGATTACTATCAGTAATGGCGCTGGCAATTTGTTGATGGGATAGATTTAGCGCCCGCATCTGTTCCGGGTCGAGAACGACTTGATATTGGCGCACCATGCCCCCGACACTGGCCACTTCAGAGACATTGGGTACTGTTTTCAACTCAAATTTTAGTGTCCAATCCTGCAAGGCACGCAGATCGGCCAGACTGTGTTTGCCGGTTCTGTCGATTAAGGCATATTCATAGATCCAACCCACCCCCGTGGCATCCGGTCCCAACGAGGCTTTGGCTTCAGCCGGCAAGGTAGCCTGCACCTGACTGAGATACTCCAGCACCCGTGAACGTGCCCAATAAGGATCAGTGCCATCATCAAACAGCACATAGACATAGGCGTCGCCGAACATCGAGAAACCGCGTACGGTTTTGGCACCAGGGACTGACAACATGGTGGTCGTCAGTGGGTAAGTCACCTGATCCTCGACCACTTGTGGTGCTTTACCGGGATAACTGACACGGATGATCACTTGCGTGTCTGACAAGTCTGGCAGCGCATCCAGCGGGGTTTGTTGCAGTGACCAAATTCCCCACGCGGCCATCATCACCGCGCCAAGCAGTACCAACAGCCGATTGCGCAGTGACCAGCGGATAATGGCGGCAATCATAGGTGGCTCCTGTGGGTATCGGTACTGCTATTGCTTGTTGCCGGCTGGATTTGGCGGATCTGTGCCCCTTGTTCATTGAGAGTGAAAGTGAAATTAACCTGACTACCAGCGACGATTTCCGGTGATAACGACTCTGCCGGTAGCTGGAAGTCCATCGTCATCGCTCCCCATTTCAAGGCCGCGATCGGGCCATGGGATAAGGTGATTGTTGAACCATTGATAGCGATGACTTTCCCTTGCACCGAGTAGATATCAATAGCTGCTGCGGCAGTGTTATTCGCTGTTGGCGTGGTATTCTCAGTTAAGGTGGGGGTATCCTCCATTTGTGGCAGAGCGCTTTGCAGACTGGCTTCTGAATCAATCAGGAATTGGCCCGAGGTCACCACCAACTGACCGGCGTTAAGCCCGGATTTTATCTCTGTCCAGCCGTCCTGAGTTTGCCCGGTACTGACATCCACTGGCTTAAAGTAGCCATTACCTTCAGCCAGCAGCACCCGGTTACTATTGCCTGACATCAGCAAGGCTTCTTGTGGAATAGCCAAGACCGGTTTTAGATTATCTGCTGGCGCGGATTGTACATTCAGGTACATGCCCGGTTTCAGCTTTTGTTGTGGGTTTTCCAGGACGATGCGCGCTTTTAAGGTGCGGGTAGCGAGATCCATATTAGGCAATAGCTCGCTGACGGTGCCGTGGAAGGTTTCACCCGGCCAACTGGCGGTCGTGGCGGCAATCGTACTGCCGATAGTGACTAAACTGGCTTGTGATTGCGGATAGTCCACCACTATCCATACCGGATCAAGGCTGGCTAATTCAAACAGTGATTGTGTCGCAGTCACTTGTGAACCGGCCCGAATATCCAACTTACTCACATAACCCTCAGACGGAGATCGTAAGGTGATCCGCGTTTGCGGCTGGCCGCTTTTTTCGACACTGCGAATCACCTCTTCTGGCATAAATTGCAGTTGTAGCCGTTGGCGAGCGGCGGCCGTTAATTGGCTATCACCCAAGGTACGGATTGCCAGATACTCTTGTTGCGCGGCACTCCAATCGGGAACCCATAATTGCGCCAATGGCTGATTTTTACTGACCGGTTGTTGATTGGCGCGTACATACAATTGTTCAATAATGCCGTTAGCCCGCGCCGCGATAACCTGCACGCTGCGCTCATCGGTTGCCACTGTGCCGTAACCGGCAAGACGATAGTTGAGTGATCGCATTTCCGCCGCGGCAGTGCGCACGCCTAAATTCTGCTGTTGGCGGGGGCTGATGCTAACGCCGCCCTGTGCTACGGCTTCATCGGCATAGCGCGGCACCAACTCCATATCCATAAACGGCGATTTGCCAGGTTGGTCGAAACGCTGGCCGGGGGACATAGGATCATACCAATACAGCACCTTCCGGCTATTTTCTGCCGGTGTTTTTTCAACCACCGTGGCTGCCGTGGTGGAGTGCTCTGAGGCGGGTTTAGCCAACAGATAACCGGCAACGCCACTGATCACGGCGACGGCCACCAGCGTCAAACGAGATAGCTTTTTCATCGCATGCTCTCCTGCGGGGTCAGATAACGGATGGCAGCCCAGGTACGGGCTAACTCTCTGGCGGCATTACTGGTATTGAGCTGGCTATCGAGCAGGGCACGCCGTGCTTCCAGCACACTGCTTAAATCGCTTTTATTGGCCTGATACTGCGCCATAACCAATTTAACCCGCTGTTTTTGCAGTGGTATAACCTCATCAGTCTGACGCTGCCATAATTGCTGTGTGGCCTGATATTGCGCCAGCAGAGTATCGAGTTGCGCCCGGTGGTCGCGGGTGAGTAACGTAAGCTGGTCGTTGGCTTCCATTGAACGCGATACATCGGCGGTATAGTCTTTGTCCTGACGTTGTGAGCGGAATAGTGGCAAATCAACGGTGATCATAACGCCCGCCATATCGTCATACTCGTCAGCTCGTTTAGCGTAATAGACCTCGATCCCAACGTCCGGTGTGGCGGCAATGGCCGATTGTGCGGAGCGGGCTTTGGCAACGTCAGCTTCACGGCTGGCAAGCAACACTTCAGGGTGCTGTTGGATGGCATCACGCAACACGGTGATATCTGCCGGTAGGCGGGCGAATGGTGGTAACGGGCCGCTGATATGCTTGACCTCAATACCGGTCAACTGCGTCAACTGGGTTTGTGCTAAGGCAACGTCACGTTGTGCGGTGGTCAATCTATCCTGCATGGCAGATAGCGTCAGGCGCGCATCCAATACACTGCTGGGTAATGCGCCACCACTGGCAACCCCGGCCCGTTGCAATGCGACCTGTTTTTCGCTTTCTTTTACCAGCACTTGCGCCGCGCCCACCGCCTGTTCGGTCAGGGCGAGATCAAGCCACGCCTGCGCCGTCTCTTTTTGCAGCCGGGTGCGGATAGTTTCACTGCCTGCTGCCGTTTTGCGTGCTTCAGCACTCAGGGTATCAGCCTTTCTTTGTCGCTTATCACTACTGATATAGTCCTGCATGATACCGACCCGCTGCATGGTCATGCCCTCGCGGGTGAAGCGGCGGGCATTACTGCCGCCGACCGGGAGGTTTTCAATACCAAACTTCAATTTTGGATCGGGCAGTTGGGTGGCTGAACTGGCCATATTTTCCAGCGCATTGACCTGATGCTGATTGGCAGACAGCTCGGCCGAGTAGCGTTCAGCATAGACCAGCGCCTGTTCCAGTGTGATATCTGCCGCGTAGCTCACCGCTGGCAGAGTGAAAAGTACCGCCATTAGCAGTGCAGTAAATCCGAATGGCAGCGCAGCCGTGGGGCGCACCTGCTGTGGGTGATTCAGTAAAGGGGTCATCATTATCCCGCCTTATGGCTGCTGTGCTGAAATGGCAGTTAGCTGATAGCCTTGTTCGGTCTGGCGGAAACTGAAGGTCACGGATGTACCTGCGGGTAATGGCTGTGCGGCCAGGCTCTCCGGTAGGTCAAATGTCATGGTCATCGGTGGCCAGTTCAATGCCGGAATGGCGCTATGAGCGATAGATACGCGGGTGGCATGCCAGGTTTTTATCTGGCCCTGGGAGTGATAGCTCTCTGCTGGCGCAGAATCCGCCATTATTGTATGACTATCATGAGACATCGGGCTACTTTCACTCATGGCCGGGCTGGCGGCGAACAGCGGAGAAGAGAACAGTAATACAGCAGATACAGCGCTAAATAAGATACGCATAGCAATAACTCCAAAACATAGAATAAGCACAACACACCACGATTAAGTGGCCTGAAGAAAACGGTTATTTATGTCTGGATCTATTCTCTAAAGCGGCAGAAAGCGATTTCAGTGGGGGGGCCGACAATGGGGGGGGTATGCCAGTCAACGCGCTGGACGCGTGGTGTTTGTTGCCTATCAGCCAATACTAACTCCGTATTGGTGGGTAAGGCTGCCAGCACCAACATGCCGCTGTCAGACTGGACAGAGTCAGGGATGCAGTGTTTTTCACATAAGGAGTTTTGCCCCTGACCATGAGACATATCCATCATTGATGGCATGTCGTGCATTTGGTTTTCTGTTGCTAAAGGGTCAGGCTGTATATGCCCTTGATGCTGGGTAAATACCGGCGAGGCAGAAGGGGCAATATCACACTGATGGCCGGCGATGGCCAACTGCGCGTTGAGAATTAGCCAGCAGGCAACCAGCAGCATACCGCACATGCGCATTTTACTGGCGCGCATCCGGTGCATAAGCTGTGGTACTCCCCTAAATGCTGGCATGTTTAACCTGAATGTGTGGTGATATTAAATAATGCTGCCAGCGAGTATAGGACCATCTCCCTGTTTTTAGAATGGTTTTATCGGGTTGCACTGAGTGAAATAAAAGGTTGCCAAAACGTTAGTATGCTGAATTTATTCTATTTATTTCGATATCTGAAGCCACAATGGGGTTGATTAGAAGAAATATTTACTTTTCTTTAAGTTATTAGCCCACACCGCTATGCATCAATCGGCGTGGGCTGAATAAACCTAAGCCTTACCAGGCATAACTGACAGTTGCGGTGGCAACACGGCCACTGCCATAGAAGCAAGCTGCCATCTGTGCACAACTGGCAACATATTCTTTGTTGAACACATTGTTGACGTTAACCTGCAAACTGGTGCCTTTCATCGCTGGCAGAGCTTGTCCCAGTTCATAACGCATCATCCAGTCATACAATGTCACCGCCGGGACTTTAAAGCTGTTCTTGGCATCACCCCAACTGGTGCCGATATAGCGGACACCAACACCAGTGGATAAGCCATCAACTACTCCTTTATCAAAGGTATACATTCCCCACAGTGAGGCGGAATGGCTTGGTGTGCGGGCTGGCATTTTGCCTAATTCAGCCAGTGTTTTGGTTTCACGCACTTTCCCTTTGGTGTAGGTATAGGCAGCAATCAGGTTGATATTGTCGTTAATCTCACTGTTTAACTGCGTTTCGATCCCCTGAGATTGCACTTCACCAATTGGGACGTTGTAGGCCAGCGCCTGGTCGTATTGGCTGATATTTTTCTGGCGTAAATCGTACAATGCAGTCGTCAACAAGGTGCTGCTGCCCGGTATCTGGTATTTGAGGCCAAGCTCAACTTGACGCGCGGTAACCGGGTCCAATGCCCCAGTTCCCGGCGCGCCTTTGGCGGTGCTAGGTTCAAATGAAGTACTGTAACTGATATACGGCGAGATACCGGAATCAAAGGCATACAACACACCAGCACGGCCGGTAAAGGCATGGTCGTCTTGTTGATCCTGAGTAGCGGTTTTGCGGCTTAGTGTTTTTAACTGTGACCAGTCATAGCGCCCGGATAAGAGGAAATTCCACTTATCCAGTTCAATTTGATCTTGTAAATAGACCCCCACCTGATCGAGTTTGGTCAGATCACTGCTATTGAGTGACAAGTCACTCTCTTTAATATTCAGACCATAGACAGGTGATACCCAATCCAGATTGTATTTTGTCTGCACGGTGCCCATAAAGAACTGACTATCAATACGGCTACGTTTGTAATCCAGCCCAGTCAGCACTGTATGGTTTAACTGCCCGGTCCAGAAATCAGCTTGCAGTTGGTTATCAACGGCAAACTCAGCCATGGTCTGGCGCTCGATTTGCGGGCGGCGAGTCATGGTGCGGCTATCTGGCAGCAAATTCATAAAGACCAGATACTTGTAGTCTTGCTTGTTATAGCTGTAGCGCAGGTTCTGGCGGAATTTAAAGGTGTCATTGATATAATGTTCAAGAGCATAGCCGACAGAGCTCTGCTCGCGTTCAGACTGATCAAATGACGGATCGCTAACGTTAAAATCGTAAGGTATATGGCCGTATGCAGTACCAAACACGGTTCCAGTGGCTGGCAAGAAGTTACGTGAACCGGCTTTGGGTTCTTTCTGATAACTGGTCAGTAAGGTAAAGGTGGTGTCTTCGTTCGGGATAAAGGTTAGTGCCGGGGCGAGAGCAAAACGCTCCTGTTTAAAGCTATTTACGGCATCATCTTGTGTTCTGCCAAGCCCGTTCAAACGATAGAGTACTTTACCTTCATCATCCAACACGCCACCGAAGTCGAATGCTGCTTCAGCCAGGCTATTATTGCCTGCACCCACCTGCACTTTATGAATACTTTCCGCTGTTGGGCGTTTACTGACCATATTGATCAGGCCGCCGGGGTTCACCTGGCCGTAAAGCACTGATGCTGGGCCGCGGATGACTTCAATTCGTTCCAGCAACCAGGGGTCTATCTGGCCTCCACGGCGTGCACCACCTAATGAGTTGTAGCTTAAGCCATCGAGAAAACGCGGGGCATAGCCAAAACCACGAATGATCACTTCGTCATTCATATTCGAGCCGCCACGGTATTCCGGCACGACACCGGCGGTATAGCGCAGGGCCTGTGCCACAGAAGCCGCCCCTTGATCTTGCATTTGCTGGCGGGTAATAACTGAAACTGATTGTGGGGTGCGGATCAGTGGTGTGTCAGTTTTAGTCGCGGTGGCGCTGTTTTTAGCGACGAAACCATCATCTTGTTGGCCGCTGCCCGGTTTGGCGACAACCACTAATTTATCTTCTTTAGCCGCAGTGGCCGCTAATGCGTTGAGTGACGGTATTAGTATCAAGGTGGTGGTGAATAATAAGGTCTTTGCTGTGCAGCCTGCGCGAAATGGCAATGTTGTTGGTATCTTCTTGCCAGAAATATCAAACATGATTTATCCCTACCTGGAAGTACAATAATGGAAAGTATTTAAACCTCATACGTCAGGTTCTTGATGCCAACCGGGCTTTATTTGCCTCTATTTAGCTTGGTTGTTACAAAAAAACGTTATATTCCAATCCAATAACCGTCGCATAGCACATCGCCCATATCTAAATTACGATGATAGGCTGGCACACTGGAGAGAATGCTTACTATGTTATTGCAAATAATAATACTTCTCAATATTATTTGTGTTTAGGTAATAACCTTATATATATTAAGTCTTATATCCATTTGTGATGGCGCACAGTCGCCGCGCTATCAATGAATAAAGACGTAATCATAAATAGACCGTGACCGGTGTGATGACATAAAGAGGGCAGCGTGTGAGAGTGGCGAGCGAATATCCAGAGAGTCAGCAGTTATTACAGGATCCTTCGGCGGGCAGTGAATCATGGTGGCAGCGCATCGCACAGTGGGGAACGCCCCTGACTGAACCGGCAGCGGCTGGCAAAGTAAAGCTGACTTTCCTGTGGCGCGACCGACAAGGAAAGGCGGGTGATTCGGTATATAGCTGCGTGTATATCGATGTTAACGGCGTGACAGATCACCACAGTATTAATCCTGAATCGCTCACTCGGCTGGGCCAGACGGATGTTTGGTATTGGCAGGCAGAGGTGGAGTCTGATTTTCGTGGCAGTTACAGCTTTATTCCCGTCTCAGCAGAGAAATGTTTGAATTTGCCGGCCGGTAATCCGCAAGAACAGCGTCAGGCACAGCGCGATTGGTGGATCTCATTGATGGATCTCGCTGAGAACGATCCGTTAAACCCGATCGCCGCGCATTGCAGTTATCGCGGAATGCCACTTTCTGCGGTTCATTTAGCCGATGCTTTGCCGCAAACGGCCTGGCAGCCAATTGATGCGGGTAAAATTCTGCCCGCCGACCCGCAACGTCTGCAACTGATTAGTTGGCACAGTCAGTTATTGGGCAATAGTCGCAATGTGTGGATTTACTCAACGACAACCGGTGCTGAAGATAAAGCCGATCGCCCATTGGCTATCTTGCTGGATGGCCAATATTGGGCACTCAGGCAGCCGGTGTTTGGCATTTTGGATAGTGAAACCGCCGCAGGGCGTTTACCTGCTGGCGTCTATGTGTTGATCGACATCATTGACCAGACTCATCGTTCGCAAGAGCTGCCTTGTAATCAGGATTTCTGGCAGGCATTGCAAACGGAATTACTCCCGCAGATTGCATTGCAACAGGCTTTTACGGAACAAGCGTCTCGTACTGTGGTGGCCGGGCAGAGTTTTGGTGGGTTGGCATCGTTGTACGCTGGATTACATTGGCCACAGCGTTTTGGTTGTGTGTTGAGTCAGTCCGGTTCGTTCTGGTGGCCTGATGTTGATAATTTCAAGGCACTGACGGCGGGGACTGCTGAACGTCAGGGCTGGCTGACCGAGCAGGTGTATCAGGGATTGGGGGCGAGTCAGCCATTGAATATCTTTATGGAAGCAGGTCGCCGTGAAGATGTGATTTATCAGGTCAATCAAGCCATGAGTGCAGCGCTTCGTCAGGCAGGGCATCGGTTGCAGTATCGGGTCTATGCGGGTGGGCATGATGCTCTATGCTGGCGGGGGGGCTTGATTGATGGATTGCGCTGTCTGTTAACCTGATCGACTGAGTCTTAACCGCCTTCGGCGAGCAGAGGGCAGGCTCGCTCTCTGCTCGCTGGCGGATTAAATTTTAAATCGCCCCTTCGGTATCACCAATGGTGTATGTGAAACCGGATCATCAATGATCAAACACGGCATACCAAATACCTGCTCGACCAAATCTGCCGTGATCACCTCGCGCGGGTGACCTTGTGTAACTACCTGCCCGTCGCGCATGGCGATAATATGGGTAGCGTAACGACAGGCATGATTAAGATCATGCAGAACAGCAACCAAGGTATGGTTATGTTGCTGATTAAGGTTACTGAATAACTCCAATAAATCAATCTGATGGGCGATATCTAAATAGGTGGTGGGTTCATCCAGCAGCAACAGCGGCGTCTGCTGTGCCAATACCATAGCTATCCATACTCGCTGGCGTTGCCCGCCGGATAATGCGTCCACTGATCTGTCAGCCAGTTCACTGACACCGGTGGCTTGCATGGCATTATTGACCGCCAGTTTATCGGCCTGTGTCCATTGCTGTAATAACTTCTGATGGGGATAACGGCCACGCGCCACCAAATCTAACACGCTGATACCGTCGGGTACTTGCGAACTTTGTGGCAACAAACCCAAATGACGAGCCACCTGCCGGGTATCAATGCTGGCGATATTCTTGCCGTCTAAAATTACCTGACCTGCTTGCGGTTTCAGCAAACGGCTCAGTGCGCGTAGCAGCGTTGATTTACCACAGGCATTGGGGCCGACAATCACCGTAAATTCACCATCAGGAATGGAGATGCTCAGGTTCTGGCTGATTATCTTACCGTCGTAGCCCAGTGTTAGGGCGTCGGCTTGTAAGCGGGAGGAAAAATCGCTGTGATGTAGGGTGGTTGCAGGGGTAACAATACTCATGATCGCCCGGACTCCCGGATTAAAAGCCAAATAAGATACAGGCCGCCGATGCTGGTGGTAACCACGCCGACCGGCAATTGATTAGGTGGAAATAGGTGTTGGGCGCAGAGATCGGCGGCAACCAGTAATAAGGCGCCCATCAGTGCCGACGTGGTTAACGTCACTGAAGATGTGCCCGCCAGACGCCGTGCTATTTGTGGGGCGGCTAATGCAATAAAGGAGATAGGCCCGGCGGCGGCGGTGACGGCGGCCATTAGAATGACGCCAATCGCCATCAGGCTCAGGCGAGTTTTCTCAACGGGAACCCCTAATGCACCAGCGGCATCATCGCCCATTTCCAGCAGTGGCATGCGGCGGCTAAGCAGCATTGCAGCTATCGTCGCGGCAAAGATAAACATCAGTGATGGCAGGCCCTTAGCCCAGCTCAGACCATTCAATGACCCCGCCCCCCAGGCCGCGGCAGTCATCGCCGATTCCAGTGATGCCGTGATTGTCAGCCAGGTATTGAATGCAGTGAGCATCGCGCCAATGGCAATGCCGACAATAATTAGCCGAAAACCTTGAATCCCTTGTCGATATGCCAGCAGATACACCGCAATAGCTGCCAGTAAGCCGCCAACCAAGGCGCTGCTGGCAATCTCGAAATAGTTGCCATTAAACAGAGTAATCGCGACTAGCGCGCCGGTATAGGCACCCATATTAAAGCCGATGATGTCAGGGCTGCCGAGTGGGTTACGTACTAATGACTGAAATATTGCGCCACTGATACCCAGTGCGGCACCAAAAATCAGCGCCATCACTGCGCGGGGTAAGCGCCACTGATTGACGATAATATCCACTGCACCACGGGTTTGCCCGAACAAGGCATTAAGTACCTGTTGAGGCGACAACGCCAGAGTCCCCGCCATTAATGCCAGCAGTGCGCCCAACAAACAGGCCAGCAGCAGCAGGCTGCAAACAACTAAACTGCGTGGTCGGATGCGTAAATTTATCGCGCCATCGGGGCGACCAAATAGCCACGGCGAGGTGACAGACTTCATAGCGTGGTCATCCTTTTGTTACGTCGAACGAGCCAGATTAGCAAAGGCGCGCCAATAAATGCCGTTACGACGGAAACCCGTAACTCGCCCGGCACCAAGAAGCGGCCAATAATGTCAGATACCAGCAACAGGATAGGTGTCATCACTAATGTGAATGGGAGAATCCAACATTGATTCGGCCCAACAATCCAACGGGCGATATGGGGGACCATCAGGCCAACAAAGGCGATAGGGCCAACGGCTGCGGTAGCGGCACCGCACAACAAGGTGACGGCGATGACTGCCCAAAATTGGGTTTGGACAATACGGGCCCCAATCGCGGCCGCCAGATCCTCTCCCATATGCATGGCATTGAGTGGCCGAGCCAGCAGCAGGGAGATTACACCGCCGAGCAGGATTGCCGGAGTGACGGCCAATACCACCGACATACTGCGGATATCCAATGAACCTGCCTGCCAGAAGCGCACCCGATCAAAAACCAGTGGATGTGTCAGTGCTATGCCAGAGGAAATCCCCATTAACACAGCGCCAATCGCGACACCGGAAAGTGTCAGGCGCAGGGGATTAACGCGCCCGCCGCCCTGAGCACCGACCCAATACACCACCAGGGTGGTTAACATCGCACCGACAAAAGCGGAAATAATATAACCCTGGATGGCATTAACGCCGAAAAAAATGATCCCGACGGCGACGGCAAAACTGGCTCCGGCATTGACGCCAAGAATACCGGGGTCAGCCAGTGGGTTACGGGTTAGGGCTTGCATGACTGCACCCGATAGCCCCAGCGCTGCACCGGCGAGTACACCAATCAGGGTTCGCGGCAGACGTGATTCAACGATCAAAATGCTATCGGCGCTGTGCTCTGTACCAAGCAAACTCTGCCAGACCACAGATAAAGGGATGGCTTTGGCACCGAGCATCAGGCTGGCAGCCATGACCAATAGCAACACAACAATGCTGAACAGCAGCAGCAGCCCGCGTCGGCGCGTTGTTGGTACCCCTGACGTCGACACCGGTGTCAGCGGTTTTATTGAATATTGATCTGGAGAATAATCAGCAGGCATTGTAACTCTTCTTTAACAAATGATTATTGTTATCGATTTGATTATCATTATTATTTGGGTGAGATATGTTAGCACGCATTATTGTTAGAATGCATCGCTGTGGTAACGCAGGGGGAAATTTAGCCTGCTCGGTCACATTCCTGAATGCGCTCAACGTCAGAACCGGGACTTACCCAATCAATGAGCAGGTTTAAACATCCCTTCAATTCGGGCTAACAGATTACTCGCACTGTAATAATCCAAGCGGAAAGTGTCATAACCCACGGCATAAACACGGTTGTGCTCAATCGCTGGAATATGAGCTAAAAATTTATTACTTTTCAATGCATCAACTGATGGTTGATCACCGGAGAAGAGTAAAATAGTCTCACCGTTCAGACCTTCAGCCAGCTTCTCGCCACCTAACTGAATAATATCCTTACGATGTCCCATACTGGTGTTACCTTTCACGGCTTCAGGTATTTCAGCGAGCCTAAAGCCCAGCGCCTGCAACAACTTGCCCTGTGCCGAGTCTTCAGTCCACAAGTTCGCGGTGCTACCGGCGGCTTGATAGACAAAAGCCGACGTTGGCTGCGGTGGTAAGGTAATACTCTGTTTCACCTCATTGAGCCGGTTGGCAAATTTATCAATCACATCTTTCGCATCGGTTTCATGGCCAGTTGCCTGCCCCAATATCATTGCTAACTCTTGCCAGCTTTTATCATCGTAATTAATCACTAAGGTTGGCGCGATAGCGGATAACTGCTCATACAATTTCACCGCGGAATCCCCCCCGGTGGCAGAAATAATAATTAAGTCAGGGTTCATGCCGGCAACAGCTTCGGCGTTTGGCTCAGTCTGATATATCGGCACCAGTTTTTTTGCCTGTGCGACAGCCGACCATTGAGTAAAGAACCCTTGATTATCTGCGACGGTGGAGCTGGGCGCGGTCGCTCCACTGGCAATCACCGGCGCATTGATCGCCAATAAGGTGCCAGTGATGGTGATGCTGGTGGAGACAATCCGTGTAGGTTGCTGCGTTAATGTGACCGGGCCTTTAGCCGTTTCCACCGTCCGGGACCATGCTGGTGAGTTGTCGTCTGCCGCTGATGCGTTGTTCTCCTCCGCGGGTTTGCAGCCGGATAACCAAAATATCAGACACAGCAAGCCCAGTAGGGCAGGCAGAGAACGGGATGTTTTACAGGCAGACATATAGTGGGACATAACGGCGTTTTCTCTTTCTATTTAACGGTGCCAGGTCGTAATTTATCACGCTATAAAATGAATAGTAGTAATTATTATTCCTATTACTATTTGCAATGTGGTGAGTGAAAGGGAAGATTGGCATGCTCATCTTCAAGACAGGAAACCTGGCGAAATATCGCACCAGTCAAACCATTTAGAAGACGATCAGTCGCGTGCTGGCCAGACTCATTAGCATGATTTAAGCCAATTCAGCCGGCCTTTGGGGGCTGCGGCTAGCGCGAATTAAGGTGTAATACCGGCCAGCGATCGTTGGCCGCTCTTCTTTTAGTATCACCGCCGCCGTGCTAAGCACATGCCTATATTGCAATGAATAAAATTGTTATTTCCCCAGCCTGGTTTCCTTGCTAAAAAAATACGGAATCAACCATAGTAAATAAATAGTTAAATTTTGCTGTATCGCGTGCCTGATGGTTTGATATGGATTTTTGTTATTATTTTATTTATCTCGCCCAATCGCATTTAATAAGATATTTAATTCTGCAATTGCAAAAACAGGTAATTCTCTATC